>JBGSUY010000024.1:0-13449 GCA_041753195.1 Chromatiaceae bacterium | reverse complement strand
CAATCGGCAAGCGGCGGTGAGGAGCCGAGTCGCCATCCTGCGTGACGCGCGTCCGAGCGAGGTGGCGTCCGGCCCCGGCAGGCGGGCCCTCCCCTTGCGGGCGCTGCCGGCGGAGGGTGCCAGCGAGCCTGGTGAGCCGGTGGAAGACGCTGAAGGAGGGGCCCTGCCGCCGCATGGGCCCTGACACTTTTGGTACGCCCTGTTGGGCTCGAACCAACGACCACCTGATTAACAGTCCGGACTCTCGAGAGAAGATCTAACTTAAACAACAGCATAGATCGCTCGCGCAACCCGAAGTCGGGCACAGTACAGCCATAAACAACCCTGTTGGAACCTGGCGCCCGCACATTTTCCGGCATACCTGGCACCCAATGTTCTGGAGGCAAAACCATGTTGTCAAGAATCCGGTCCGGCCTACGAGAGACCCCAAGAAATCCCCAGCGGTAGCTCGATGATCGTGCTCGAGGTTCCATCTGCGTGCCTCGTTCAAACGTGTCTCCAGCGGACTGAAAAGGCTATGCGGCGGCCTCGGTTGGGTTGGGTCACGATCGCGTCACGCTGTCCTGTGAGCACGGAGCGCCAGCAGCACGGCCAGGTAGCCCTCCTTGGAAATCGGCGCCGCCGCGGCGAGGGAGCGCAAGGCACTCCACTCGGCGGGCTGGATGTCGAGGGAGTCGGCCAGCGCCCGGTCGGCCGCCAGGGCAACCAGGCCGGCCGCGGCGCTTGCGTCCGACAGGAGGTGCTTGGTTCCGATCTCGGCGGGCGCTTTGCCGGATGTCTGGTCATAGCCGCAGAGCCACTGGACGGACACCCCAAGAACGTCCGCCAGGCGCTTCAGCATCTCGATCGACGGTGCGCGCAGCTCCTTCTCCATCGAGGAGATGTGGCTCTGCCGGGTGGAACAGCGCTCTGCAAGCTCGAGCTGGCTGAGGCCAGCGTGCTTGCGTGCGGCGCGCAGCCGCGACCCCACAAGGACGGAGGAGGACGTTTCCACAGTGGCATTCTCGCGCAATCCGGTGGGCAGCGATTAACTTTGCCTGGAACGATAGCCGAAAGATATAACAGTCGCTTCCAAGGATGTCATCCGAAGCACCCTGACGACCGAGTCTTAGGATCCGAGTGCATTTTCGTCATGAAAGTGCCGAAGCCGGTGACTGAAGTGCCCGACCCAGCGTGCCCGGTCCCCGAGGAGGGGTCCCTTACGCTCGCGCAACGGCTGGAGGCTACCCGCCGCCGGTCACGAGAGCGAGCGAAGCGCACAGTCGCGAAGGGCAGTGACGGAGCAGCCCCGCTCCCACCGACTCGGCGGACCTGCTCGCGGGAGGCGACCAACCCCCCGGGTCCGCGCCACCCGAAGAAGCCACCCGGAGCCACGCAAGACCTGCTGGTGGTGAAGGCCAATCGGCTGGTTGAGGCGCAGTTCAGGGTCACTCTGGCAGAGCAGCGTTTGCTGCTCTGCGTCCTCACCCAAACCAACAGCCACCCGGGGGCACCGCTGCCAGTCACCGCGGAGACCCGAATCTAGATCGATGTGGCTGGTAGGCCCTCTGGGTTTCCGCCGGCCTCAGCGGCTACGCGGAAGACACCCGGCTCGTCTTCGAGATCGAGACGGGCTTGGTGCGCTCCGGAATAGTGTGGCGCCCCAGCAGCTTGCGGCCCTGTGTCCTGTGGCGGCCATCGCGCGTCATTGGCGCGTCGACCCGGATCGAGGGCGGCAGGCCGTCAGACCACGCGGTCGAGCACCTGTTGTCGACCCTGGACAGCAAGTCCTTGGGATGCCGCGACGCGCCGAAGTCGGCGGGCTTCGGGAAGTGGATGCGAACGGCCGTGCGTCCTGGTCCCGCGAGGCCACTCGGCCCGGTGGCCTGCATCGCCTGCTCGCCATCGGTATCTTCGTCGTCGCCTTCCTCGCGATCCCTCGGTTTCAGGACCGCAAAGGCCGTCTCAACTGGGGTCGTAGCCCTCGGGCCAGCGTGACGGCCCGCTCCCTCTCAGCGTCCGACCGCCACACCAAAGGGCCGGCTCAGGTGTTTGCGGACGAAGGGGTCGGTCGCCTCGCTCGCGATCAGACCCTCGATCAGCGACCGGGTGGGCTCCAGCTCAGAGGCAGGGCCGGCAGAAAGTCGTCGGCGGCCCGGGATGCGCGCTCGGGGGTGCGGCACAGTTCGCCCCAACGGTCGGCGACCTCGGAACGAAAGTCCACGCCGTCCCCCTCGACGGCCGTCCACAGCCGGTCGAGCTGGCGCTCCAGGATGACCCGCGCCACGTCGATCAGCGCATCGATGATCTGGCGGTAGGCGGAGGGCAGGGTGCTCATGACCGATCGGCGTCTTTCAGGCAAGCGGATGCCGCATTATGCCGATCGAGGCCGGCGCCGTGTGGCGTCAGCCGGTCAGGCTCGCGGCGCTGAGACGCTAGGACAAAGGACCCAGTGAGACTGTTCATCGAAGCCCTGGCGCGGACGGCGGATGGTCGCGGCGGGGTTAACGGTGGGTCCCCGCGCAGCGGCCAGGTGGTGCGGATGGTTCCCGCAAAGGGTGGCCGGCGGGTGCGGCTCCGCCCTGGTGACCTCAGGAGGGCTTCTTACGCTTGTGGCCCGCCTTCTCCAGCTCGGCGAGGTATTCCTGCCACAAGCGGTCCTGCTCTCGGCCCAGGTTGTAGAGGTACTCCCAGGAGTAGATGCCGGTGTTGTGGCCGTCGTCGAAGTACAGGCAGATGGCGTAGTTGCCCACCGGCTCGATGCGGTCGATGCCCACATCCTCCTTGCCCACCTGGAGGACCCGCTCACCGGGCCCGTGACCCTGGACCTCCGCGGAGGGCGAGTAGACCCGCAAGTACTCGCAGGGCAGGGTGAAGCGGGAGCCGTCCTCGTAGCTGACTTCAAGCACGCGGGACTGCTGGTGCAGGTTGAGCTCTGTGGGAGTGGGCATGGTTCGGTCTCCTGGGCGCGATCTTTGATCCGGTTTGTCGGTTTCAATTCCGTAGGTTGGGCTTTAGCCCGACCCCGGCGGTGGGTGTTGCCTGAGAGGTCCCAGTCGGGCTGAAACCCGACCTACCGAGGTCGAGGGCTAGCGGGTGCTCGGGCGGTTCCGTAGGTGGTCACGCTGGGTTGTCAGAGGATGTAACGGGACAGGTCCTCGTCGGCCGCTAGGTCCGCCAGATTCTGGTCCACGTAGGTGGCATTGACGGTGACCGTGACCCGATCCAGGGTCGAGGCGTTGTAGGAGATGTCCTCCAGGAGGCGCTCCAGCACCGTGTGTAGCCGCCTGGCGCCGATGTTCTCGGTGCGCTCGTTGACCTGCCAGGCGATCTCGGCGATGCGGCGGATGCCGTCCTCGGTGAACTCGAGCTTGACCCCCTCGGTGGCCAGCAGGGCCTTGTACTGGTCCGCGAGTGAGGCGTCCGGCTCCGTGAGGATTCGCACGAAGTCCTCACTGGTCAGCGCCTTGAGCTCCACCCGGATGGGTAGGCGCCCTTGCAGCTCCGGGATCAGGTCGGAGGGTCGCGCCAGGTGGAATGCCCCGGAGGCGACGAAGAGGATGTGATCGGTGCGCACCGAGCCGTGCTTGGTGGAGACGGTGGTTCCCTCCACCAGGGGCAGCAGGTCCCGCTGGACGCCCTCCCGGGAGACGTCCGCCCCGGCCATCCCCTCGGCGCGGCGGGTGACCTTGTCGATCTCGTCCAGGAAAACAATGCCGTTCTGCTCCGTCCGCTCAATGGCGCGGAGCTTCAGGTCCTCCTCGTTGACCCGCTTGGCCGCCTCCTCGTCACGCAGGAGCTTGCGGGCGTCGCGAATGCGGAGCTTACGGCGCTTGGTGCGGCCGGAGCCCAGGTTCTGGAACAGGCCCTGGAGCTGACTCGTCATCTCCTCCATGCCGGGCGGGGCCATGATCTCCACCCCCAGGGGGCTCGCCGCCACCTGAATCTCGATCTCCCGATCGTCCAGCTCGCCGGCCCGCAGTTTGTCCCGGAACTTCTCCCGGGTGCCGCCGCTCGCCGGGGCCCGGCCCTCTTCCTCGAAGCTCGCCGGAGGCGGGAGTAGGGCATCTAGGATGCGCTCCTCGGCCGCCTCCTCCGCCTGGTCTCCCAGCTTGGCCATCTCCTGCTCGCGGAACATCTTCACCGAGATGTCCGCCAGGTCCCGGATGATGGACTCCACGTCCCGCCCCACGTAGCCCACCTCGGTGAACTTGGTGGCCTCGATCTTGATGAAGGGGGCGTTGGCGAGTCGCGCCAGGCGCCGGGCGATCTCGGTCTTCCCGACCCCGGTGGGGCCGATCATCAGGATGTTCTTCGGCGTGATCTCGGAGCGCAGGGGCTCGCCGATCTGCATGCGCCGCCAGCGGTTGCGCAGCGCAATGGCCACCGCGCGCTTGGCCTCGTCCTGGCCAACGATATGCTTGTCAAGTTCGGCGACGATCTCTTGAGGGGTGAATTCGGTCTTGGAATGCATGGGGGTCCAGTCCGGTGGGACGGGCCGCCGCCGAGGGGCGGCCGATGTCAGATTAAGGTGCGGGTAAGGGTGTCCATCCGCAAGTGCACGGCCCGCGGGGGCCGGGCCAGGGGGCCAGTCCAAGGGGGGCTACTCGCCCGCCTCAAGCTCCTCGATCACCAGGTTGTGGTTGGTGTAGACGCAGATGTCGGCCGCGATGTGCAGGCCCCGCTCCACGATCTCCCGAGCCGAGAGGTCCGTGCCCTCCAGCAGGGCCCGGGCCGCTGCCTGGGCGAAGGCGCCGCCGGAGCCGATGGCCATGAGGTCGTGCTCCGGCTCCACCACGTCGCCGGTGCCGGAGATGATCAGTGAGGTGGTGGCGTCGGCGATGCAGAGCAGGGCCTCCAGCCGGCGCAGCATCCGATCGGTGCGCCAGTCCTTCGCCAACTCCACCGCCGAGCGGGTGAGGTGGCCCTGGTGCTTCTCGAGCTTGCCCTCGAAGCGCTCGAAGAGGGTGAAGGCGTCCGCGGTGGCCCCGGCGAAGCCCGCCAGGACCCGGTCCTTGTACAGACGGCGCACTTTGCGGGCATTGCCCTTCATCACCGTCTGGCCCAGCGACACCTGACCGTCGCCGCCGATGACGACCCGGCCCTGGCGCCGGACCGACAGGATTGTGGTGCCGTGGAAGGTCTCCATAGGACGGGGCTCCGCGCGTGGTTCGAGGTCTGGGAGGCTGCGATTCTACGTCAGCGGGCCGGACTGCGGGCGGCGATTGCCTCGGTCGCGCAGACCCCCCTTGCCGAACGGGAACTTGAATATTAGGATATTAGGGAAACTGCATGTACCCCTGGCAGGAGGAGCCAACACCATGACGAGGCACGCGATTGTGGCCGGCCTGATGGCGGCAACCATGGGCCTGGGCGCCGTTGCGGTGACGGACGTTGCCCGCGCCGACGGCATCTTCAGCGACATGAATCCCTTCAATTGGTTCTTCGGTCGAGACCGGGACGACTACTATTGGGACCGTGCCTATGGTCCCTATGGTCGGGGCGGCCCCTACGCCTGGGGAGGCCCCTACGGTTGGAGCGGACCCTGGGGGCAGGCGGGCTATCGTGCGCCCCAGACTGTAATCGTTATCCCTGGCGAAAAGACCGAGGAATCCACCCAGGTCGCTGCGGTGCGCCTGCCCGAGTGAGGTGACCCGCGCGGGGGTGTCTGGGCGCCACCAGCCCACCCCCCGGGGCGGTCAAGACTCTCACTGGCCGTCCAGCAGCCGCTCCCGGAGCTTGGTGAGCCGTTTGGTTGAGCCAAGGCGTTTGACCGCCATGGCGAGCGCCTTGGGCTCGGCGATCAGGACCACGAGGCGCCGGCCCCGGGTGACCGCCGTGTAGAGCAGGTTGCGCTCTAGCAGGGTGTAGTGCTGGGTGGCGAGCGGGATCACCACCGCCGGGTACTCGGACCCCTGGGCCTTGTGGACGGTGGTCGCATAGGCCAAGGCAAGCTCGTCCAGCTCGCCCTGCTCGTATTCGACTTGCCTGCCGTCGTAGTCCACGCGCACCAGACCCTCCTCCGGGTCGATGGCGGCGATGCGCCCGATGTCCCCGTTGAAGACCTCCTTGTCGTAGTCGTTGACGAGCTGGATCACCTTGTCGCCGGGGGCATAGGTCCAGCCGAAGCGGGTGATACGGGGCTCGGCGCTGGGGTTCAGCCGTTCCTGGAGCAGGCCGTTGAGTGCCCGGGCCCCGAGTCCGCCCCGGTTCATCGGGGTGAGGACCTGGACCTCGGCGACCGGGTTCAGCCCGAAACGCCCGGGGATGCGCTCCGTCACCACCCGCATCAGCCGATCCTGGACCTGCTCGGGCGTGTCGCAAGGGATCAGGTAGAAGTCGCTGTCCGACCCCGTGGTCTGGGGTCCCTCCGGCATCCGCCCGGCGTTGATGCGGTGGGCGTTTACGATGATCCGGGAGGCGGCCGCCTGGCGAAAGATCTCCGTGAGCCGCGCCGTGGGGCAGGTGCCCGAGGCGATCAGGTCCGCGAGCACCGACCCCGGACCTACCGACGGCAATTGGTCCACATCGCCCACTAGCAGCACCGCCGCATGGTTCGGGACGGCCCGCAGGAGCTGGTTCATCAGGACCACATCCACCATGGAGCACTCGTCCACTACCACGAGCTGGGCGTCCAGGGGTGAGTACTGGTCCCGCTTGAAGCCCTGGCTCTGGGGGTCGAACTCCAGCAGGCGGTGGATGGTGCGGGCCTCCCGCCCCGTGGACTCGGAGAGGCGCTTGGCCGCCCGGCCGGTGGGGGCGCAGAGCTGCATCTCCACCCCTAGGGCGGCCAGGATCCGCAGGATGCTGTTGACCACCGTGGTCTTGCCGACCCCGGGGCCGCCGGTGATGACCGTGACCTTGCCGTTGACGGCGGCGACCACCGCCTCCCGTTGGGAGGCTGAGAGCTGGATGCCGGTCTGGCCCTCCACCCAGGGGATGGCCCGCTGGGGGTCGATGGTCCCCCAGGGGGTGGGGCTCAGCCGCAGTCGGCGCAGGCTCGCGGCGATGCCCAGCTCGGCCCGCTGCAAGGGGGTCAGGAAGAGGGCGGGGCGGCCCTCGATGGGCTCCTGCACCAGGTTCTCCAGGGCCAGCTCGGCGGCGATGGCCTGCTCGATGATGGGTGGCGGGATCTCGAGCAGGGTCGTCGCCTGCTCCGCCAGGACCTCTCGATGAGCGGCGCAGTGGCCCTGGGAGGCGATCTCCTGGAGCACGTGACGCACCCCGGCCTGGGCCCGGATGAGCGAGTCCCGCGGGATGCCGAGGCGCTGGGCGATGGCGTCCGCGGTCTTGAAGCCGATGCCGTGGATGTCCAGTGCCAGCCGGTAGGGGTTCTCGGTGACCCGAGCGATGGCCTCCTCCCCATAGGTCTTATAGATCCGCACCGCCCGGGCGGTACCCACCCCGTGCGATTGGAGGAAGACCATGATCTCGCGGATGACCTTCTGCTCGGCCCAGGCCCGGGTGACCCGATCCTTGCGCTTGGGGCCGATGCCGGGGAGTGCAAGGAGCTCATCCGGTTTGTCCTCGATCACGTCGAAGACCCGCTCCCCGAAGGCCCGCACCAGGGTACGGGCGAAGTGTGGACCGATGCCCTTGACCATGCCGGAGCCGAGATAACGCTCGATCCCCTCCAGGGTGGATGGGAGCACGCAGCGCAGGCTATCGGCCTTGAACTGGAGCCCGTGCTGGCGGTCGTTGACCCAGCGGCCCTCACACTCCAGATACTCGCCCGGGCTCACGCTGGGGGCGGAGCCGATGACGGTCACCAGGTCCCGCTGGCCCCTCGCCTTGACCCGCAGGACGCAGAAGCCGCTCTGCTCGCTGTGGAAGGTCACCCGCTCGATGGAGCCGGAGAGACCCTCGTATGGGGGGTGGGTCCCGTACGTCGGGCGGGATTGGGACATCAGGGCTCGGCCGTGGGGATCGTCACTGCGTTGGGGAAACGCTGGTTGATTGCGTTTCCCTTCCGGGCGAGGGATTGCCCGGCGTCAATGGACCCCCGCCACCGGACGCATCTCCACGTCGCAGCTCCCACCCACCCGGGTGGTCTTCATGGATCCGCCGCCGCGGCAGGACTCGCCCCGGTCCTTGATACGGCACTGGATCTCGATGGGCCTGCCGGCATTGATCCAGCTCGGGGTCTTGCGGTAGCGGCCGACCGACTTGAAGCGGCAGCCGGGGGGGACGCCGTAGGCCGGACAGCTGGACGGCTTACGCAGGGACACCTTGCGGGCGTCCACGGTGAAGCCCGGGTAGTTGTCCTCGATGCGGATGACATCCCCGCTGTCCTTCTCATCGAACTTGAACTCCTTGAATATGTAGCCAGCGCCTGCTTTGCTGCCCACCTCGATCCGCGTGTTGGCGATCAGGGCGAAGTCTCCGCCGCGCTCCGCGACGGCCCCCGACATGTACTCCACCCGCGGGTGGTTGGGGAAGCACTTGCCCATCGCGGGGGCGTGATAGTAGTGGCGCATCTCCTGGAGGCTGGCCAAGGAGCTGCCGGGGAAGATGTCCTTCAGATCCCCGTCGTCGCCGTAGAGGATGCGCTCGACGTCACCCACGTTCTGCTCGTACATGGCCTGCATCTTCCCGTAATAGGTGTCGTCGGCCAGGTCTGGGCGCATGAAGCAGGAGGTGAGCCCCGAGATCTGGGTTAGATACTCGTCCCAGATGTTGTACTGGGACACCGACGAGGCGACCCCCTGGAAGTCCCCGGGGAAGCGACAGCCCTGACGGCTCAGGCACTGGCCCACGGCCCGGTTGCGCAGCGACAGGGCGATGATGTTGCGCTCGCAGCCGCCGTAGGCGCTGCAGCCCCGCCCGATGTGGCCCTCGTAGAGCGCGGTGCGCATGACGTAGTCCAGGTGCTTGGCGCGGACCAGGGTGGTCTTGGAGCCGAGGCGGGAGTTGGAATCGATGAAGCCGTCCCAGGTCTGCTCCAGGGCCCCGCGTCGGCCGGTGAGGGAGCGGTTCGCCCGCTCGCATTGGGGGGACGCGTGAAAGGCCCGCACGATGCGGTCGAGCTCGGATGTCCCTCCCGGGGTCCCGCCGTCCTGGCGCGGCGGGTCGAAGAAGGGGGCCTTCTCCAGGGCATAGAGCTCCCGGACGTTGATCACGTTGCGCACACCGGGGTCGCAGTGATGGTTCCGCACCTGCATCCGGCCGCGCTCCGCCACCGCCCGCTTGAATCGCTCCGTGTCGGAGCGGGTCGCCTTGCGGGGGTCCACCACGATCTCGAAGCCGACGTAGGGGGTGCCCTTGGAGTCGGTCACCGGCTTGCCGTTTTGAATGACCAGGCAGGGGATCACCGAGGTCCCCTGGGTCAGGGACCCGGCCGGGGAGCGGCCGATCGAATCCACACGGTAGTACGGGACCGACATGGGGCCGTTGAACTCGTAAACGGTCATGACCGGTGTGGCGGGGATGGCGGCCTGAAGCTGGGTTGTCGCGGCGAGCACGGCGATGCCGAGGGTGAGACGCATGGGATCGCTTCCTCTGGGCTGGGCGGAGACGCTTTGGTGGGGCGGCCCCGCTATGGTAACTGGAATCCGTCGGGCCTTGGGTCAGGTCCGGGCGGGCACGCCCGCCGTCGAGGCCCGGGGTGGGGGCCCTGGGGCGCCGGACGGCCTACCCGAGGCTATGGCAGGACGCCGGTCGCCCGGGTGCCGCGCGGGCTGTCCACCGACTTGGGAATGAACCCGGCGGAGGCCAGGGCTTCCGTGACCTTGCCGATCACCTCGCCAATGGTGGTCTGCTCCGAGCTGGGGTCGAGGGTATGGGAGCGGCCGGACCAGACCAGGCGCTCCCGCTTCGCGTCGTAGAGGTTGGTCTCGAAGGCGAGCAGCCTGAAGCGGGCGTAGTAGTCCGGCTCGGTCACGTTGTCGTAGACCAGGCCGTAGTAGTGGTAGAGGCCACCGTAGAGGCTGGTGGTGACGTAGTTGCGGGCCGGGACCCGGGAGGTCTCGGCCGTCACCCCCACCAGGTGGGTGATCAGGACGCCATCGGCGCCGGATGCCCGTACCGCCCTACGGACCGTGCTCGCGCTCGCCAGCCCCCCCTCGGGCAGCAGGGCATGCCCGGGTCTGGCCCTGACGCCGTGCGCCTTCAGTGCGGCGACGAAGTGGTCTTCGTAGGCGCGGCGCACCTTCTCGTTGGCAGCCACGCCGAGCACCAGGATGTCCTTGTAAGCGACGGGGGGGCGTCCCGGCTCGACCCAGGTGGTCTCGAGACGCGTGGGGGCGCAGGCCGCCAGGGACAGGACGAGTAGGGGGAGTATCGCGTGGCGCAAGGCTAGGGGCATCGGGCTCGGGACTGCGCAGCGGGCATAGGGCGCAGAGTTTGATGGCTCGGGTGCGAGCGGGCAAGGACTGGAGCGCCGGCCTCGCTCAACGCGGTGGGCGGTGTGGCGGGACGCAGGGGCGGCGCTGCAAGTCGCAGCGGGGACAGGCCGTCTCCGTGCCCTCGGGGCCTTCAATCGGCTTCCACCTCAGACGGTGCGACGCTAGAAGCGATTTATTTTCAATTGATTGGATCTCAAGGGCATACCGGCGCATCGGTCGCCCGTGGGCAACGCGCGACCGCTCAGCCCTGGCTAGCCCCGGCGGCAGGCTTGGGGCCGCTGTCCGCGGCATACTCGAAGGCGTCGGAGAACATGTGCTCGCGGCTGAGCCCCCGGGAGCCGAAGGCGACCCGGCCGGCCTCGACCATCACCGGGGGGCCGCTCATGTAGACGTCGAATCCGCTCATATCCGGGTAGTCCTCCACCACCGCCTGGTGGACGAAGCCCCGGCGTCCGGTCCAGTCTGGGTCGGGCTCAGATAGGACTGGTGTGTAGTTGAAGTTCGCATGCTCCCGGGCCCAGGCCAGTGGCAGGTCGGGCAGGTACAGGTCGCGGCGGGAGCGCACCCCCCAGTAAAGATGGATGGGGCGCTCGATCCCCACGTGCAAGGCGTGCTCGATCATGCCCTTCAGCGGCGCGAAACCGGTGCCGCCCCCCATCAGGATCACGGGTCGCTCGGAATCCTCCCGCAGGAAGAAGGTGCCCAGCGGCGCCTGGATGCGCAGGATGGTCTTCTCCTTCATGCTGTCGAAAACGTAGTCGGTGAACTCCCCCCGGGGGACGTGCCTCAGATGCAGCTCGATAAGCTCGTCGTCGTGGGGGGCATTGGCGATGGAGAAGGCCCGCTTGCGTCCGTCCCGCAGGATGAAGTCCAGGTACTGGCCGGCGAAGAACTGCAGCCGCTGACCCTCCGGCAACTTCAGGTAGAGCCGTACCACATCGTGATTGAGAGGTTCCTTGCGGACCACCCGGCAGGGCAGGGTGCGCACCTCGATGGCCCCCACGGATTCGACCTCAGTCACGCCGAGGGTCAGGTCCGTCTCGGGGACCGCCTGACAGGCGAGGCAGGTGCCGGCGGGTTTGCCCTCGAGGGCATCGGTCTTACCGCTCGGGTAGCGCACCTGGCCGGAGAGCAGCTGGGTCGCGCAGGACCCGCAGGTGCCGTTGCGGCAACCGTAGGGCAGGCCGATCCCCTGGCGCAGGGCCGCCGCCAGCAGGGTCTCTCCTGGCTCGACGGTGAAGCGGTGGTCTCCAGGCTCAGTGCGGATCTGAAAGCTCATGTGGGTCCTGAAATCTCCGGGTCTGTCCGATCGGGGCTTGCCAATCGGGGACTGCCCCCGCAACTTGCGGGTGACGATTCCAAGTCGAGCACCGAGGCGGTATGTTGATTATCGGGTGTGGATATGTGGGCGAGCGTCTGGCCCGCCAATACCTGGATCGAGACAGGCCAGTCCAGGGCCTGGTTCGGTCCTCCGAGGGCCTGGCGCGGCTCGCCGCCCTCGGGATCCCCGGCATCCGCAAGGACCTGGCCAGCGATGACCTCGGGGACCTGCCCCTCGACGGGGCCCAGGTCTTCCATCTGGCACCGCCCCCCGGTCGTGGGGTGGAGGATACGCACACGCGCCGGTTGGTGGCGGCCCTAGGCCGGGCCGGTCAGCCGATCCGAATCGTGTATGTCAGTACCACGGGCGTCTACGGTGACTGCCAGGGGGCCTGGGTGGACGAGTCCTGGCCGATCCAGCCGTCTGCCGACCGTTCGCGCCGTCGCTGGGACGCGGAGCAGACCATGCGTCGCTGGAGCCTGGAAACGGGCGGGGATCTGGTGATTCTGCGGGTGGCCGGGATCTACGGTCCGGATCGCCTACCCCTGGACCGCATCCGACAAGGTGTGCCCCT
This sequence comes from Chromatiaceae bacterium, assembly GCA_041753195.1. GTDB lineage: Bacteria > Pseudomonadota > Gammaproteobacteria > Chromatiales > Chromatiaceae > Thiodictyon. Next base: position 1,232 of record JBGSUY010000024.1, on the reverse strand, counting down.
GGTGCGGCCCGAGGAAGCGCCATTCACGAATCGCATCCACGTGGTCGACCTGGTGGCGGCCCTCGAGGCGGCGATGGAGCGGGGGGCGAGCGGTGCCGTCTACAATGCCTGCGACGGCCACCCCAGCACCATGACGGACTATTTCCTCGCCGTCGCGGATGCGGCCGGTCTGTCGCCCCCGCCCCTGATCTCGCTTGCCGAGGCCTCGGGGCAGCTCTCGGAGGGCATGCTCTCCTATCTCGCGGAATCCCGTCGGCTCTCCAACCGCAAGCTGATCGATGAGCTGGGTCTCAATCTGCGCTACCCGACCCTGGCCGATGGCCTGCGGGAGTTGGCCGAGTGAGCGACCTGGGGGACCGGGTCATCCCCGCCTTGACTGGGCCGGTGGGAAGGGCTGGAATGCCCTCGGTCGCGGCAGAGTCCGGTCATTCGTCCAGCGCCGACTTACGCTCGATTCATTGAACGCCGAAGTTTTCACCTGTCTTTAAGGAGAATCCCCACGATGAGAAGCCCACAACGCGTCCTGTCCCGAGCGGGCGCCCTGCTGATCGCCGGATTGCTGTCCACCGCTGCAGTAGCGCTGGACGAGGGCAACTTCAGCTACAAGACCACCAAGGACCTCTACGAGATCTGCTCGGTGCAGGGCGAGGGTGAGGGCGCCATCCAGGCGCAGCTCGCCTGCCGCGCATTCATCGCCGCGACGGTCCAGTACCACGACGCGGTGAGCGACCGCAAGAAGATGAAGCGTCTCATCTGCTATTCGCCCAGTGCGACCCTCGAAGACGGTCGCACGGCCTTCGTCGGTTGGGCCACGCGCAACGCGAGCGACGCGAAGCGCATGGGCGAGCCGGCCGTCAAAGGCGTGGTGCGGGCCCTCGCCGAGGCCTCCCCCTGCAAGTGAGACGGTCGCGAACACCGCGGCTGGAGCCCGGGCGGCAGGCTCGCTCCGGACTCAATCCCAGACACATCCGATTGGAGTATGAATCCATGAATGCCATATCCATCCCATTGATCGCCGCTGCATTCGCCATGACCCTCGCGGGCTGCGGCGATACCTCCCGCTCCCGGGTCGCCAGTGGTACCGCCATGGGTGCGGCCTCTGGGGCCATCATCGGCTCTTTTAGCGCCAACGCCGGCAAGGGTGCCCTCATCGGCGCCGGCGTCGGCGCCCTGGGCGGCGTCCTGGTCGACGAGCATCAGCGCGGCAGCTTCGGCAACTGAGCCGTTGCGGC
>JBGSUY010000023.1:0-2970 GCA_041753195.1 Chromatiaceae bacterium | reverse complement strand
GAGCCCCCGGTTGCGCTCCGCCAACCGATACCAGCGCCGGGCCTCCGCCATGGCGTCGGTGTCGCGAACCAGCACGCCACCGTCCTCCAGGTGCTCCCAACCGTCCGGCCACAGGGCCACCTGATACGGCGGGAGCGCGGCGATGACCCGGGCGGCCTCGGCATCCTCGTCATGAGCCCAGGGACGCCCGCCACGGACCCCGAGGGACCACATCAGTGCACCCGCACCGATCCGGTCTCCAACTCCGACAGGATGGGGGCCAGGGCGGCGATCTCCTCGGCGTTGTCCGACAGGGCGCCGTAACGGCGCAGATCCTCCAGGGCCGCCGGGGCATAGCCCAGCTCCCGGTAGATGAGGCCGCGGTCCCGCACATCGTCCGCCGAGTCCGGTGTCAGGGTGAGGATGGCATTCACGGCGATCAGGGCCTGCTGCAGGTCCCCCTCCCGGGCATAGATGGCCTTGAGATTAGCCAGCATCCGCACCAGGGTCTCCCGGCGCGTGGCGGCCCGCAGGAGCGCCGGATTGGCCCTGATGGTCAGGGCCCCCTCGCCGTAGAGGTCCGCCAGGCGCTGGTCCAGGTCTTCCTCCCCCAGGCTCAGGCCCCGGGCGAAGGGGTCCAGCACCAGGGTGGCCCCGCCCTCGCCGACCCGCACCAGGTAGTGGCCCGGGAATCCCACCCCAAAGGCGGGGATCCCCACCTGGCGCGCCACCTCCACGTACAGAAGACTCAGCGTGATGGGGATCCCCACCCGGCGCTCCAGCACCTGGTCCAGGAAGCTGTTGCGCGGGTCATAGAAGTCCTCCTGATTGCCGCTGAAGCCCTCCTCCACGAAGAGGAAGCGGTTGAGGGCCCGGATGCGCTCCGGCAGGGGCGCGTCCCGCGCCACGCTGGCCACCGCGGCGATGCACAGGCTCTCCAGCCGGCGCAGGTGCAGCTCCGGGTCCAGGCCGGGCTGCAGGAGGGCGCTGATCAGGAGGGCCCCCCGCGGCAGGTCAATGGCCGCATCCGGCAGGCCAGCAAGCTCCGTCAATTGGCGTTGTGGGCTCCGCATCGACGCTCCCCCGGATGGCCAAGGATGGATCCTTGATGTCGAATCTGCCCCAGGCTCATCGGCCCGTCAACCCAGGTGCCGCTGAAGACGGACGCCCCCGTCCTGGAAGGAGAACCGCGCCGCTATACTGTGCCGCCTCGAACCCTGGGACCCGCCCCACCCATGACCTCCAATCCAGTCTCCGGCGCCTCCTACCTGCTGCAGGGCATCCGACTGATCGCCCGTCCTGGGCTCCGGCGCTTCGTCATCGTGCCGCTCCTCATCAACGTGGTCGTCTTCGCGGTGGGCATCGCCGCCGGGGTGGCCTGGTTCGAGGGTTTCGTCACCGGCCTCCAGGCCCGGATCCCGAGCTGGCTCCAGTGGCTCGACTGGATCCTCTGGCCGCTGTTCGTCCTGCTGCTGCTCGCCGTGGTCTTCTACGGCTTCAGCCTGGTGGCGAACCTGATCGCCGCCCCCTTCAACAGCCTGCTCGCGGAGCAGACGGAGCGTCTGCTCACCGGCCGCCCCCTGAGCCAGGAGACCAGCCCGCGGAAGCTCCTGAAGGACCTGGTCCCAACCCTCATCGATGAGCTGAAGAAGATCCTGTATGCCCTTGCCCTGGCGCTCCCTTTCCTATTCTTCCTCTTCGTCCCGGTGGTCGGCCCCATCCTGTGGTTCCTGTACACCGCCTGGATCTTCGCGTTTCAGTACTCCGACTATCCGCTCGGAAACCACGGCCTCAAGCTCAAGGCGATGCGCCGGCGGCTCAAGGAGCGGCGCCTCACCAGCCTGGGGTTCGGCGCGGCCGTGGCCGGGATGAGCATGGTGCCGGTGCTGAACTTCATCGTTATGCCCGCGGCGGTGGCGGGGGCCACGGCCCTGTGGCTGCGGGAGTTCAAGGTGACCGACCGCCAGCAGGGTCCCCACCAATCCCGGGTCGCCACCCGCTTGCTGGCCCTGGTGATCGACCATCTCTCCGGGCGCATGACCGGCGAGATCCTGGATGGGCCCTTGCGGGGCCAGCCCCTCGACCAGGTCTCCACCGAGGACATCCTCGCCCTACTCGAGCGGGCCTACACCAGCGATGCCACCTCGGCAGAGGCCCTGGAGGTCTACCTGGAGCATGAGCGCCAGCATCCCTTGCCCCAAACGCGACACCCGTCTCTTCAGGGTGCTCGGCATGGTGACTCGGCCCACACACGCTTGCCCCTGGTCCGGATGATCCCGGAGGAGGCCCAGGCGGTGCTCGGCGTCGAACCCGGATCGAGCCCGGAGGCGGTGCGGGCCGCCCACAAGCGCCTGATGCAGCGCCTGCACCCTGACCGGGGCGGCTCCGCCTACCTGGCCGCCAAGATCAACGAGGCCAGGGAGATCCTGCTGAGCTAGGCGCTCCCTGAACCGAGGGCTGCCGCGCGGGAGCCAGTCGCGAAATGTCAAGCGACGCGGGATCCGAGCGGGTATGTTGATTGGGCTCGGATGGTGAGCCCCCGTCGGGCGGCGGTAACTTTTTAAGGATTCCGCCGCCGCCATCTGGCCCGAGCATCCGAGGCCCTGCCGATCGCCGATGCGGTCCGCCTTTCGCCCCTTCCCACACCCAGGAGAACGCCCATGTCAACCAAGCACCTGTTTGTGACCAGTGCCGCCATCGTCGCCCTCGCCCTCTCCGCGGCCCTGAGCGCCGAGACCGCCGCCGACAAGGCCGCCGCCGCTGCCGCGGCCCAGGAGAAGGCGGCCGTCAGCCAATCCGCGGCGGATCAAAAGGCCGCCGCGGCCGCCGAGGCGGAGATGAAGGCCAAGATGAAGGCGTCCGAGGCGGCCCAGGCCAAGTACAAGGAGCATCCGACCGAGGCCAACAAGCTGGCGGCGGAGAAGGCTGAGGTGGCGGCGGACGAGGCCGCCGTGCACGCGGAGGCCCTGATGGGCCAGGCCGCCGACGAGG
>JBGSUY010000022.1:0-1711 GCA_041753195.1 Chromatiaceae bacterium | reverse complement strand
ACCTGCATTTCGGCGAGATCGGCCCCGGGCAGGTGCTGGCCCGGGTGGCCGAGCACCAGGGGGACCTGCAGGGCCCGCCGGCGGAGCCCTTCGTGCGGGAGATCCTGTGGCGGGAGTTCGCCTACCACCTGCTCTACCACTTCCCCGCCACCCCGGACCAGCCATTGGATCCGCGCTTCACCCGGTTTCCCTGGCGCGGCGACGGCACACAAGTGCTGCTCCATGCCTGGCAGAAGGGCCAAACCGGGATCCCCCTGGTGGACGCGGGGATGCGCCAGCTCTGGCACAGCGGCTGGATGCATAACCGGGTGCGCATGGTGGTGGCCTCCTTCCTCACCAAGAACCTGCGCCTGCCCTGGCAGGCCGGGGCCCGCTGGTTCTGGGATACCCTGGTGGACGCGGACCTCGCGAGCAACACCCTGGGCTGGCAGTGGAGCGCCGGCTGCGGGGCCGATGCCGCCCCCTACTTCCGGATCTTCAACCCGGTACGCCAAGGGGAACGCTTCGACCCGGAGGGTGCTTACGTCAGGCACTGGTGCCCCGAGCTCGCCGGGCTGCCGTCCAGGCACATCCACCAGCCCTGGTCGGCCCCGGAGTCGGTGCTGCGCGGCGCCGGGGTCAGACTGGGGCTGGACTATCCCCACCCGGTGGTCGACCTGAGCCAGTCCCGGAGCGAGGCCCTGGCGGCCTTCGAGTCGGTCAAGACCCGCTGAGGGATCGGGTGGAGATCGCCGGGGGCGACTAATGCCTCCGCCGGCGGTGCATTCGATACCGCTCCAGCTGGATCAGCAGGATGCCGCCCAGGATCAGGGCCAGGGCGTAGAGGGCGTTCGACTCCGGGCGCTCGCCGAGGAACAGCATGCCCACCGCCACCGCCCAGAGCGGGATCAGATAGTTGAGCTGGGAAAGGAAGGCGGGGCCGGCACTCCTGATGAGCTGGAAATAGAGGATGGATGCCCAGGCGGTGGAGAAGGCCCCGAGGGCAAACACCGCCGCCAGGGCGGCGCCCGTCGGCTCACCAGCTGGCTCACCAGCCGGTTGACCGGGCGGATCCAAGGCCCCAGGACCCAGCACGAAGGGAAGCATCAGCCCCGCCGCCAGGAGGGTGGTGGCGGCGGCGCTCGGCAGGGCATCGCTCGGCGGACGCAGCCGGGCCAGGATGGCCGAGACGGCATAGCACAAGGCGCCGCCCAGCACCGCCAGCATGGGGAGCAGGTGTCCCTCCAGGTTGGCCGCGCCCTGCACGGCATCCGGTCCCATCAGCACCAGGACGCCGGTGAAGCCCAGGAGGAACCCCGCGACTCGATAAGGCGTCAGCCGCTCGCCGGGCACCAGGAAATGGGACAGCCCCAGGGTGGCCAAGGGCATGACGGCCATCAGGATGCCCGCCAGGGCGCTGTCGATGCGCTGCTGACCCCAGGCGATGAGGGAGAAGGGCAAGGCATTGCCGAAGACGGCAATCAGGATCAGGAAGACCCACAGACGCGCCCCCCAGGGCGCACCGCCGCCCCCCGCTCTGCGCAGCAGCGCAAGCGGCACCAGGAGCACGCAGGCCACCAGGAGGCGTCCGGCCACCACCAGGTCCGGCTCCAGGGAGGAAACGGCGACCTTGGTGAGCAGGAAGGCCGAGCCCCACAGGAGCGTCAGGGCCAGGAGCCGCAGCCAGTCGGCCAGGGGGTGTGGAGTCACGACCGCCCTCGGGCGGCATCCG
>JBGSUY010000021.1:0-11341 GCA_041753195.1 Chromatiaceae bacterium | reverse complement strand
CAAGGCCTTCGGCGGCCAGGTCTCGGACTCCGGCGAGGGCCGCTGGACCGCGCTCGCTGCCATTGAGACCGGCACCCCCGCACCGCTGCTGACCACCGCACTTTACGAGCGCTTCAGCTCCCGCGGCGCGGCGGACTTCGCCAACCAGATCCTCTCGGCCATGCGTTACCAGTTCGGCGGGCATCACGAGAAACGGAAGGGATGAGGGTCCAGGGCCGAGGGCCGAGGGCCGAGGGCCGAGGATCCATGATCGCACCATCGCCGCACGTGGTCCGCGGTGGCCGGCTGCCGCCGCCACCGCGACTCGATCCCCGAGAACCCCCAGCAAGCTCTGAGGCTCACCCTCACCTCAAGCCCATGGTCCTCGGCCCTTCTTCAGGAGCTACCCATGTCCCTCCAGCGCCTAACCTCGGAGACCGCGCCCCCCGCCCCGCCCAACGCGATGATCATTTTCGGGGCCGGGGGCGATCTCGCCAAGCGCAAGCTCATCCCGGCCCTTTTCCATCTGTGCAACGGCGGCCTCCTGCCCGACACCTTCGCGGTCCTGGGTCTGGACCGGCTGGAGCTCGACGACGTCGGCTACCGGGAGCTGCTGGGGGGAGAGGTACGCCAGCATCTGGGCTCGGCCTGGGATGCGGATGCCTGGAGCCGCCTGTGCGAGCGTATCCACTACATGCGGGCCGACTTCACGGACCTGGACAGCCATATGGCCCTGTGCGAACGGCTGTCCCGCATCGACGCGGAACGGGGGACCGAGGGCAACTACCTCTTCTATCTCGCCGTGCCCCCCAGCCTGTTCGGCCAAATCACACGCCTGCTAGGTGAGGTTGGACTCACCGCCGAGACCCCGGACGATTGGCGCCGGGTCATCATCGAGAAGCCCTTTGGCAATGACGCAGAGTCCGCCCGGGAGCTCAACCGGATGCTCCACGAGACCCTGGAGGAGGGCCAGATCTACCGGATCGATCACTATCTGGGCAAGGAGACCGTCCAGAACATCATGGTCTTCCGGTTCTCCAACGGCTTCATCGAGCCCCTGTGGAATCGCCAGCACATCGACCACGTCCAGATCACGGTGGCGGAGTCAGTCGGGGTGGAGCACCGCGGCCCCTATTACGAGGAGGCCGGGGCCCTGCGCGACATGATCCCCAACCACCTGCTAGTGTTGTTGGGCTTCCTGGCCATGGAGCCCCCCAACTCCTTCGGCTCGGTCGCGGTGCGCGACGAGGTCAACAAGGTGCTGGATGCCGTCCACCCACTGACCCCCGAGGAGGTGCTGACCCACGCCGTGCGCGGCCAATACGGCGAGGGCATCATGCCCAGCGGCGAGCAGGTCCAGGCCTACCGATCATCGCCCGGGGTGGCCCCGGACTCCCGCACCGAGACCTATGCCGCCCTGAAGCTCGGCCTCGACAACTGGCGCTGGGCGGGTGTGCCCTTCTATCTGCGTACCGGCAAGCGCCTGACCTCCCAGTACACCGAGGTCGCCATCCAGTTCAAGAAGGCCCCCAAGATCATGTTCAAGGATACGGACGTGGAGCAGATGAACCCGGACATGATGGTGTTGCGCATCCAACCGGCAGAGGGCATCCAGCTGGGCTTCAGCGCCAAGATCCCGGGCCCCAGCATGCGCATCGGCACGGTCAACATGGACTTCTGCTACGCGGACTATTTTGGAAACGCCCCGGCCACGGGCTACGAGACCCTCATCTACGACTGCATGAACGGGGACGCCACCCTCTTCAAGCACGCGGACACCGTGGAGAAGGGCTGGGAGATCGTCCAGTCGGTGATGGACGTCTGGCACGCCCTGCCGCCCCGGGAGTTCCCCAACTACGCAGCCGGCACCTGGGGCCCCAAGGCGGCGGGAGACCTGCTCAAGAACGACGGCCGCCTGTGGCGGCGCATCGCCACCCCCTGACGGCGAATCCAATTACGGGGACCGTTTTCTCCCCGACGAGGGACACTGAGGATCAACTCCTTCCTCCATGAGGGGGAAGGCTGGGATGGGGATGAGAGCTTGCAGGGTGGCAGCAAGGCGCAAGGTTCGACCCCCGTCCTAGCCTCCCCTTTGCCCGGGGGGAGGAGCCGGGGCAGCGCCCACTCCCGCAATGGCGGAACCGCGAGCGCGTTCGGCACTACGCCTCATCCCTGCGCCGCGTTGGGCCAATACGCCTCTTCGAGGATCTCACGCGCGCCGTAGGGGTACAGCGCCGGGAATGAGGTCGCCGCGATCCCCGTCTGCTGGGTGGCGATAGGGACGGCATCCGGATAGGCGTCCTGGATGGCTTGCGAGAGGAATGCCTTTGGGCTCGGACTCAGCCTCATCTCCCGGCTGATCTAGACCCGTTGCTCGACGATGCATCCGCCCCAACTGGCTGTGCGGTGCGCGGACTGGTACTGCCATTTGAGTAGGCGGGCGATGAGAAGAATGAGGCGGCTCACCAATTCGTTACGTTCGCGGCGTCCCATGGCCTCGAGCTCCCCGGCGAGCAGGTCCGCGTTGGTCTCCATGTCGCTCCCCGCGAGGGTGGTCGGTGCATGGCGCCCGAAGCTACGGCCGCGCTGGCGGCGGGTCAAGCCAAGACGCCAGTGGGAGGCGCGCTCCGCGCGGCGACCAGGGCCCCGCACATGCGCTGGTTGCCCCAGACTATCGTGTTCTGCCTCTGGTTTTTCCGGCCCCTTTCCCATCCTACAAGCCAGACATGGTCGAGGTCACGGACTCTGCTAGACTGCTAGCGCGCAAAGTACCGGATGACCCCCATGACCGAAAATGTCGAAAATCTGATCCTCGAGCACTTGCGGGCAATCCGAGCCGACATAACCGCAGTCAAAGACGACGTGCGAGAAATCAAGCAGAGGCTGACCAGCCTGGAAGCCGCTGTTGCCGGCCTGCGCCGGGACCAGGCCCACCTATATGGAGACATGTCCGATCAGCACGCGCGATACGACCGGCTTGCGGAGAGGGTGGAGCGAATTGAACGCCGGTTGGATCTGGGTAATGAGGGTTAACGCCGCCGAATAACACCGTTCAGACTCCGGGGTAAAAGTCTCCAGTCTTAGCGGTTCCTCCGCCTCCTTCAACTGCGTCGGCGCCGGCCAAGGCCTCCGATTCCTACCCCTTCCCCCTTGAGGGGGAAGGCTGGGATGGGGATGAGAGCTTGCAGGGTGGCAGCAAGGCGCAAGGTTCGACCCCCGTCCTAGCCTCCCCTTTGCCCGGGGGGAGGAGCCGGGGCAGCGCCCACTCCCGCAATGGCGGAACCGCTGCCGCGTTCCGCCCTACGCCGGCTTGCACCCTTCCAGACCCCAAGGCATAGTGACGTCATGACTTCCAGCGTCGCCCTCTACGAAGCCCTCACCGCGGCCACCGATGACCACGCCCGCGCCCGGGTGATCGCCGAGGCCTTCGAGCGCTTGGAGGAGCGTTACCCCCACCTGCCGGATCTCGCCACCCAGGCCCACCTGCGTGAAACGGAGCTGCGCCTCCAGAAGGAGATCGAGGTGGTGCGCCGGGAGATCGAGGTGGTGCGCCGGGAGATCGAGGTGGTGCGCCGGGAGATCGAGCAGATCCGCGCGGAGCTCAAGGCCGACATCGAGCAGGTCCGCGCGGAGCTCAAGGCCGGCATCGAGCAGGTCCGCGCGGAGCTCAAGGCCGACATCGAGCAGATCCGCGCGGGGCTCAAGGCCGACATCGAGCAGATCCGCGCGGAGCTACGGGAGACAGAGCTCCGGATACAGAAGGAGATCGAGGTGGTGCGCCGGGAGATCGCCCAGGTCAAGGTCGACCTACTCAAGTGGCTGGTGCCCCTCATGTTCGCCCAGGTCGCCGCCATCGCCGCCCTGGTGAAGCTCCTCTGAGGCGCCGCCGCGGCGCCTGAACCGGGCTGTCAAGGCGGTTGAGCCCGGTCCCTTTCTCACCGCGGCGAGCGAGTCCGCGTCGATCTCTTGAACCCACCCCTGTCGCAGCAGCGCCCTCTGCGCCTCAATCCAGGCAAAATAGTTCTCGCGATAGAGGTCCGCGTTGGTCTCCATGTCGCTCCCCGCGAGGGTGGTGGGTGCATGGTGCCCGAAGCTTCCGCCGCGCTGACAGCGGGTCAAAGCCAACTTGTCGGCGTGCGCGATCGGCGCGGCGACACGTTCCCGAGGGAATGGGAGCAGGTGCCCAGCGCTCGGATGCTCATGGCGGTGAGCCAACCGGGGCGCGTCCCCCAATCCGGACACTAACCTCCCCCCTGCCCGTGGGGAGGGACCAGGAGAGCGCCGGTGGGAGGCGCGCTCCGCGCGGCGACCAGGCCCCGCAACTGCGCTGGTTGCCGCAGAATACCGTGGTCGGTCCCTGGTTGCTGCGCCTGGTTGCTGCGGCCCGACCCCTGGATCGGCGCTCGCCGCCAGGGCATCGGCGCGCTAGCATGCCCCCATGAGCCACGACCAGAACTACAAGAACCTCATCCTCGACTACCCGCGCCAGGCCCTTGCCTTCTTTGCCGAAGCGGAGGCCCTCGACCTCTCGGGCGAGGTGCGCATCACCCCCATCCGCCAGGAGCAATTGCAGGAGCGCCTGGGCGAGCGCTTCCGCGAGCTCGATGTTCCGCTTTTGGTCGAATGGCCCACCGGTGAGCGGGCCGCCCTGTTGTTCGTGATCGAGGAGGAGAGCGACCCCCAGCGCTTCTCCATCCACCGCCTCGTTCACTACTGCACCGACCTCGCCGAGCTGTGCCAGACCGACCGGGTCGTGCCGGTGGTGGTGTTCCTACGCGGCGGCCCTGACCGACGGTCCTTGGATCTGCACAGCGACCGCCACACCTACCTCAGCTTCACCTTCATCGCCTGCGAGCTCGGCGGCATGCCCTACCGCCGCTACCGCGACAGCGACAACCTGGTGGCGCGTCTGAACCTGCCCAACATGCGCTATGAGCCCGCCGAGCGGGTCGACGTCTACGCCGCCGCGGTGCGCGGTCTCACCACCCTGGAGCCCGACCCCGAGCGCCAGCTCAAGTATGCCGACTTCATCGACATCTACAGCGCCCTTGACCACAATGAACGTCAGACCTACGAAACCAAGTACCCCGCGGAGGCAAAGGCCGTGAGCACCTACTTTCAGCTAGCCCGGCAGGAAGGTCGTGAGGAAGGCCGTCAGGAAGGCCGTCAGGAGGGCCGCCAGGTGGGCCGTCAGGAGGGCCGCCAGGAGGGCCGCCAGGAGGGCCGCCACGAGGGTGAGACCCTGGTGCTATTGCGCCTGCTGCGCCTCAAGTTCGGCGATGTCTCGGAAGACGTCCGGCGCCGCATCGAGCAGGCCGATGCCGACACCTTGCTGACCTGGTCCGAGCGCATCCTCACCGCCGAGCGCGTCGAGGACGTCATCTCCTTACCCTAGGCCCCGGCATCCTGCCGGCACGGTTCGACTGAACAGCGGGCCCATCCGGCCCCAGTGGGAGGCGCGCTTGGCGTGGCGACACCCTCCCGAGCGAATGGGAGCAGGCGCCAGCCGCGCTCGCATGCCCCTGGCGGTAAGCCAAACGGGGGCGCGTCCCCCAATCCGGACAAGGCCCCCTGGAGCGCCAGTCCCAGGCCCCCGTTTGACAGTTTCCGTCACTTCCTGACCCGATGGGCCGGCCCTGCCCCGGGGCCCCGCGGCAGGTCCCAGACCGGTGGAAGCCGGTGACCCGAGCCGTACCCTTGCAATAACAGGCAGTTACGCGCCCCAGGACCCGGAATCGCCCGCTGGCCGAGAAGCTGGCACGGGACCCGCATAAGGGTCACCGGGAGACACATGAAACGCGGCTGTACCGAGGCCGCACCGGCCTCCCGGCTCAGCCGACCCTTTTCATTCAATCGAGGAAATAGTCATGAAAAAGTACCAGCAAGGCTTTACCCTGATCGAGCTCATGATCGTGGTCGCGATCATCGGCATCCTGGCGGCCATCGCCATTCCGGCGTACAGCGATTACACGGTTCGCGCGAGGGTTTCCGAGGGCTTGTCCCTTGCGTCTGCCGCCAAAGCGGTCATTGCGGAGAATCGCCAGACAGGTAACACCACGACCCAATCCCGCGGCTGGGCGCCGCCCACGAGGACCAAAAATGTCGCATCGGTGGCCGTCGCCGACGATACAGGCATAATCACCGTTACCATGACTCCCACCGCCAAGGATGTTCAGTTGACCCTTACCCCTGCCGGCACCGAGCAGGTGACATGGACATGTGCGGTTTCCAGCAATACCAATAACAAATACGTGCCGTCCGATTGCCGCATCCCCTAACACATGCGGACTACGCCTCCTGAACCCGCCGGGAAAAGCCAATACGTGACGTCCGACTGCCGCATCTGACGCCCAACATTCGGCCAAACCGGCTCACAGAGCGGCCTCGCTTTCCATGGAGGATGCGAGGCGCTCTTTTTTCTTGCACCTCGTTGGCATTTCGTCCCACAGTCGTACGCATGACCCAGGGTCCGATCATCTGAGGGCGCTCATGGCTACTACATTCGGTTCCTCCAACCCATCAAGCGCCCGCCGGTTATTCGTAACGCTTGCGTTGGCATCGACAGTCGCAGTCATCTGGTGGATTTACAGCCAGGCCCTTCCCGGGCGCTTCCTATACGATGAAGGTCCGCTACTCTCTCAGCTTCCTTCGGTGCATGACGGGCGGTCAGCTCTCGTGTTTATCCTCTCCGGTGAAAGCGGCCCCCTAGGGCGACCGCTCTCGCTCGCGACATTCGCCCTCCAGGCCGGCGCCTGGCCAAGTGATCCAGGGGCCATGCTACGCGTGAACTTTGCGATTCATCTGCTGGGTGTTTTTGCGGCCTTTTTGCTCGCGTATGGGCTCGCGCGCGTAAGGCTACCGCGCCAGCAACAGAACTGGCTGTGGGTGGGGCTCGTATGCTGTGCCCTATGGGGCCTGAGTCCGTTCCTTGCCACCACCCATCTGATGGTTGCCCAGCGTCTCGCTAGCCTATCAGGGGTGTTCGTTCTTTTCGGGCTCGCCGCCTTCGTCTGGGCGCATTTGTTTGCCCGAGAGCGCCCGAGGAGTGCGAACGCCATGCTGTTCAGCGGGCTGGGTTTGGGCCTGATGCTGGCCACACTTTCGAAGGAAAATGGCGCCCTCCTGCCCCTCCTGGCGCTGACGGTCCTGTGGCTATGGATTCCACGGGAGTATCGTTTGCAAACGCCTTTCCAACGCGGATGCATACTTTTCCTGGCGGTTGTTCCGGCGGTCCTGGTACTAGCGTATCTTTCGCAACTCCTCGCCGACGCCCTTGAGCATGGCTACGGCGTGAACCGCTATTTCGATCTCGAAGGGCGATTGATGAGCCAGCCGGCGATTCTCTTGGATTACCTGCGAAATCTTCTGGTGCCGCGGGCGGTCGCGGTCAGTCCTTTTATGGATCGGCTACCCGCGCCCAGCAGTTGGACGGATCCTCCGCTCACCTTAGTGGCCGTCTTGTTATGGGTGGGGTTGCTGATTGTCGCTTTTGCCCTGCGCCGCCGCGCGCCCTATCTACTTTTTGGCGTGGCATTTTTCTTGGTGGGCCACCTCGTAGAGTCAAGCTTTGTTGGTCTGGAGCTCTATTTTGCGCATCGCAACTACGTGCCAGCATTCGGCATCTATTTCGCGCTCGTATTTTCTCTGCACAATTTGCCCGTGTCCTATCAGCGGTTTCGTGCGCTCGGGTTAACGGCTTACATCTCCCTTTTTGCACTTGTGCTCTTGCAGGCGACAACTGCCTGGAGCGATCCGGATGTCGCCGCGGAACTGTGGTATGAGCACAATCCCTATTCGGAACGTGTCGTACAGTTCCTCGCGACCCAGTACCTGGCGCGTGGCGACCCTGTCGCGGCTCGGAAGATCCTCGACGACGCCGCTCGTCGCAGCCCGTCGCTTGCTGTGATCCAGATACAACGCACCCAGTTATGCGTCGGTCAGGAAGAACGGTTTCCAGAATTGCTCGCGGAGGTGACTGACAGGCTTCGTGTGGCCGACTTCAAACAAAACGCTGTGATTGAGCTATCGCGTATAGCCAAGGGGGACGTCCGCGATTTGTGCCCCCCCCGTGATCTGGCAGCGCTTGATGCAATGACAAATGCGCTGCTGGATAACCCGGTCTATACGCACTCGCCCCAAGCAGAGGCGGAGCTGATGGTTACAAAGGCGCTAATTAGCGCCGCATCTGGCCATCATAACCGAGCGATCGAGGGCTTCGTCGATGCGTTCCGGCTCGCCGGGAAGGTTGACGACGCGTTGTTTGCTGCCTTGCTGATGATGAACAGCGACGAACCCGAACGGGCGCGTCAGTTGTTAGACGAGGCGCGGCGGCGAGCACCGGCGAACCCGATACGACGTGTTGTCTGGATGGAGCGGATAAACTCCTTTGAAGCACTGCGCAAGCGTCCGCCCGAGAAGGCCTCCAGCGGAACGGAGCACGGATAGCTCGCGTGGGGCGGAAAGCGGTAGCGGCTCCGCCATTTCGGAAGGCTGCAGGGCGGCGGAACGCCGTGCGGGCATCCACCCCACAAGGGAAGCTGATTCGGGAGAGACCACAGGGGACGGGTCGCACAGGGGACTCAGTTTGCTATGAAGGCCGGCCGAGGGTCTACCGGCAAGGCGGCGAATGGTTCGATGCGATTTCCAGGGTACTGGGTGCGGCCACTTTGCGAGACGGGCGGGCGAGCTGCGCGGATGGGAAATGGTTGAGGTAATCTAGCCGCATGGATCCAGTCCCGATCTCCGTCGTAATCCCTGCCCGCGACGAGGCGGATCACCTCGGTGCCCTGCTCGCCGAGCTGCGGCGGCTGCTCCCGTTGGCGGAGGTGTTGGTTGTGGACGACGGGTCCACCGATGACACCGCGGGCGTCGCGAGACAGGCCGGGGCGTCGGTGGTAAGCCACCCCTACTCCATGGGCAACGGCGCGGCGATCAAGGCGGGTGCTCGCCATGCGACGGGGGAGATCCTGGTCTTCATGGACGGCGATGGCCAGCATGACCCCTCCGATATCCCCCGCCTGCTGGCGAAGCTGGACGAGGGCTACGAGATGGTGGTGGGCGCCCGGCAGGCCGATACCCATGCCTCCCTGCAAAGGCGGTTCGCCAACCAGTTCTACAATCGCCTCGCCTCCTGGATGACGGGCTACCCCATCCAGGACCTCACGTCCGGCTTCCGCGCCGTGCGCGCCCGGCACTTCCGCAAGTTCCTCTACCTGCTGCCGAACGGATTCTCCTACCCCACCACCAGCACCATGGCCTTCTTCCGCTCGGGCCTTCCGGTCGGTTATGTCCCGATCCGTGCCCGCCCGCGGGCCGGAAAGAGTCATATCCGCGAGGTCCGCGACGGGGCGCGGTTTTTCATCATCATCCTTAAGATCGGCGCATTGTTTTCACCGATGCGGTTCTTCCTGCCGCTGAGTCTGCTGTCGTTCTTGGCCGGGGTCCTCTATTACGGGTACACGTTTTTCACCTCTGGGCGCTTCACCAATATGAGCGCCGTGCTGTTCATCTACTCTCTGCTGATCTTTCTTATCGGCATCCTCTCCGAGCAGATTTCCGCCCTCCACTACAAGGGCGTCGAGGACGACCAGCGCCGCGTTAAGCGCGAGTAGCTGTTTCTCGTTCCCACGCTCCGCGTGGGAATGCGCTTTTGGCCGCTCCGCGGCCAGTCGGCTCATGCGACGCAGAGCGTCCGCACTTGCTCCCACGCTGGAGCGTGGGAGCCAGAAGAAGCCAAGACAGGCACGTCGTGGCGGCAGCGCCTGCCCCGGTAGCGAGTGCCGGGGAAATGGCGGAACCCAGACTCCAGAGACGGCAGACGCCGATCACGTCCGTGTGGCCTGGACACCGCCAGTCTGTGCCTGTATGACCCCTGAACCTAATGGCATTGCCTTGTTCCCTGGCCTTCGACTGGCAGGCAGACGGGAGCCGGCCTGCTGCTACAATCCTGGGCACCGGTCTCGGGTGAGCCGAGGCGCGCGGCAAGCATCAGGCATCCCTGCCGCTGCGCAGTGTCACGAAACGCCATGCCCGTGGTTTCAGCCGACGAAGGTGGTGTGAGATGAGTTGGTCGCAGGAGTCGCTCAAAGCGTTCGCCCGAAAGGAATTACCGCGCTTGATGCGGGAGGACGCGGAGTTTCGCGCCTTCGTGTTGGACTTGTTGCGGCGCGAGGACCCAGCGGGGGCGGAAGAACGGGAGCGATACTGGGCGAGGTTTGACGAGGCGGCGCCGGTTCAGAAAGACCGGCCAGCAGAGCCCACGCGGACCGGTTTGGGCGCGTCGCCGGATCAAGGCAAGGGCTAGACCCCGCCCGGGGGCAGGCGCTGACGAGGCGACAGGGGGCGGGCACACCCAACCGTCATACCGGCAGGGAGTGCCGGAATCCATCGGCCAGGGAGGGCTTGGGGTACGACACCCGAGCTTCGATTGGAATCACCAATGTTGTTTGCGATTTCAGGTTCGTGATGAGCGATGTAACCGCCGAGTCCTTGAAGGAAACGCTCAAGCGCGAGCTACCTGGTTGGCTGCGCGGCGACCCGGAGCTGCGCGCCCTGCTACTCGATGTCACTCGGGCGGAGTTTTCCACTCGCCTGGAGACGGAGGATTGGTTCTCCCGCGCCCTGGCTGAGCTGCGGAGGGACCGCGAGGAGCAGGCGCGCAAGTGGGACGAGCAGCAACTTAAATGGGAGGCGAATCAGGCGGAGCTGCTGCGCGTCCACGAAGAGATCATGGCCCAGGCCAAGCAGTTCGACCGGTCCATCGGCGCCCTGGGCTCCCGCTGGGGGACCCAGTCGGAGAAGGCCTTCCGCGACGCCCTGGCCGGGATACTGGAGGAGCACTTCGGCGTCGAGGTCGTGAACGTCACGGACTTCGACGCGGAGGGTGAGGTCTTCGGCCGCCCCGAGCAGATCGAGCTGGATGTGATCATTAAGGACGGCCTGCTGCTGATCTGCGAGCTGAAGTCCTCCATCGACAAGGCCGGGATGTACAGCTTCGAGCGCAAGGCACGCTTCTACGAGAAGCGCCACGGTCGCCAGGCGACCCGACTGATCGTCATTTCACCCATGATCGATCCGAGGGCCCAGAAGGTCGCCGAGCGCCTGGGCATCGAGACCTTCGGCGATTCAGTGGACGTGCGCTCGCTGTGAGCGTCGCTCCGCTCGCCGCGAAGGTTGGCGGCGCTGGAGCGATCGCTGACGGCTTTGCCAGAGCCCTGAGGCCTTCCGCTTGAGCGCCGTTTCCCGTCACGAGGCGGGCAGGGGCGGCCTCAAGGTCACGCGCGCACGCAGACCCTGAGGCGGGGCAGGATGTCCGCCCTCAAGGCACTCTGCTTCGCCCTGGTGCTGCTCCTCGCCGGTTGTG
>JBGSUY010000020.1:0-10556 GCA_041753195.1 Chromatiaceae bacterium | reverse complement strand
GGCGCGCTGGACGATCCGCGCGATGTCGGCCGCGTAGTCCCCGATGCGCTCCAGCTCCGAGACCAGCCCGAGACAGGCCCCCAAGCAGCGCAGGTCCTGACCCGCGGGCTTGTAGGCCGCCAGTGCAACCAGGCACTCGCTCTCCAGGATGCGGCGGCGGTCATTGATCAGGGCGTCGTTCTCGATGATTGCCGCGGCCAGGGCTAGGTCCTGGTCAACAAGGCACTGGACGGAGCGACGCAGGGCCTCGATCACCAAGGTGCCCATGTCGTGAACACCCTGGTTCAGGTGGGTCCGCTTCTTCTGCACCAGGCTCTCGAACTCAGCCATCTCTCCATCCCCCGTTTCTTGCGCCTCGTTGGCCGACCGGTGCGGTGGCGGGCAGGGACGGTAACCCGCACCCGCCGCCATGGCAAGCTGGCCGTCGCGCCTCCTCGAATAAGGTGGTCGCCCCAACCAAGCTCCCCTGTGAAGCAATTCACGCAAGGAAAAAAAAGCCCCGCGGAGCGGGGCTTGTTGCGGATGTCCCGGGCGGGAGCCCGGGACAGGCGCAGGCCGATCAGTAGTCCATGTCGCCCATGCCACCCATGCCGCCGCCACCCGGCATGGCGGGCTTGTCCTCCTTCGGGGACTCGGCCACCATGGCCTCGGTGGTAATCATCAGGCCGGCCACGGAGGCGGCGTTCTGCAGGGCGGTGCGGGTGACCTTGGTGGGATCCAGAATGCCCATATCGACCATGTCGCCGTACTCGCCGGTGGCGGCGTTGTAGCCGAAGTTGCCGGTGCCCTCGACCACCTTCTGCAGGACCACCGAGGGCTCGGCGCCAGCGTTGGCGACGATCTGACGCAGGGGCTCCTCCATGGCGCGGCGGGCGATGGCGATACCGACATCCTGGTCATGGTTGGCGCCCTTGAGGCCGTCGATCACCTCGAAGACCCGCACCAGGGCCACTCCGCCGCCGGGGACTATGCCCTCCTCGACCGCCGCGCGGGTGGCGTGCAGGGCGTCCTCGACGCGGGCCTTCTTCTCCTTCATCTCCACCTCGGTGGCGGCACCCACGGAGATCACGGCCACACCGCCCGCCAGCTTGGCGAGCCGCTCCTGGAGCTTCTCGCGGTCATAGTCGGATGTGGTCTCCTCGACCTGCTGGCGGATCTGCTCGCAGCGGCCCTTGATGTCCGCTTCCGACCCCGCACCGTCGATAAGGGTGGTCTCCTCCTTGCTCACCTGGACCTTCTTGGCGGTGCCCAGGTCGTTGAGGGTCGCCTTCTCAAGGGACAGGCCAACCTCCTCGGAGATGACAGTTGCGCCGGTGAGGATGGCGATATCCTGCAGCATGGCCTTGCGGCGGTCGCCGAATCCCGGGGCCTTGACCGCGCACACCTTGATGATGCCGCGGATGGTGTTGACCACCAGGGTGGCCAGGGCCTCGCCCTCCACGTCCTCGGCGACGATCAGGAGCGGCTTGCCGGCCTTGGCGACGGCCTCCAGCACCGGGAGGAGGTCACGGATGTTGGAGATCTTCTTGTCGTGCAGGAGGATGTAGGGGTCCTCCAGCTCGGCGCTCTGGCTCTGCTGATTATTGATGAAGTAGGGGGAGAGGTAGCCACGGTCGAACTGCATGCCCTCTACGACATCCAGCTCGTTATGCAGGGACTTGCCCTCCTCGACGGTGATGACGCCCTCCTTGCCCACCTTCTCCATGGCCTCTGCGATGATGTTGCCAATGGACTCGTCGGAGTTGGCGGAGATGGTACCCACCTGGGCAATCGCCTTGCTTTCGGTGCAGGGCTTGGAGATGGCCTTAAGCTGCTCGGTGGCGGCAGTCACGGTCTGGTCGATGCCGCGCTTGAGGTCCATGGGGTTCATGCCGGCAGCAACCGCCTTCAGCCCCTCGCGGACCATGGCCTGGGCCAGCACGGTGGCGGTGGTGGTGCCATCGCCGGCGACATCGGAGGTGTGGGAGGCGACCTCCTTGACCATCTGGGCGCCCATGTTCTCGAACTTGTCCTTGAGCTCGATCTCCTTGGCCACGGAGACGCCGTCCTTGGTGACAGTCGGCGCGCCGAAGGACTTCTCCAGCACCACGTTGCGGCCCTTGGGGCCTAAGGTCACCTTGACCGCGTTGGCCAGGATGTTGACGCCTTCCATCATGCGGACACGGGCGTCGGATCCGAATCTCACGTCTTTTGCACTCATGGGATCTTCCTCGAATTTGTTGAGTTACAGGGAGTCTGGATTTGGCGATCAGTGAGGGGTGATGGGGTAACGATGCCCCCTCAGCCCTCGATGACGCCCATGATGTCGTCTTCGCGCATCACCAGGAAATCCTTGCCGTCGAGCTTGACCTCGGTGCCGGAATACTTGCCGAACAGGACACGGTCGCCGACCTTGACGTCCAGCGGGCGCTGCTCGCCGTTGTCCAGGATCTTGCCCTTGCCAACGGCGATGACTTCGCCCTGGATCGGCTTCTCGGTGGCGGTGTCGGGGATCACGATTCCACCGGCGGTGGTGCGCTCCTCCTCCAGGCGGCGGATCACGACGCGGTCATGCAGGGGACGGATATTCATCTGGTTTCTCCTCGCAGCTTCAATGAGGGTTCAGAGTGCCCCAGTAACGGGGCGGTGACCCGGTTGTTAGCACTCACCGGAAGCGAGTGCCAATAGTAGGGGCAAAACGCCGGCTGTCAAGCCGTACCATCCGGACAGGACCCACAGGAAACCAGGGCGAGACCAAGACCAGACCAAGACCGGTTCCGGGCGAAACGGGGATTCGCGGGCCGGGGGAGCCTGGAAAGGACGGAAGGATCCGCCGTCAGCCGAGGCCCATGAGGCCGCAGAGGTCGTGGCTGGTGAGCACGTGGCAATAGATCCGGTTCAAGACTTCCAGCTCGTGCGCATGGAGCGCGTCGCTGCCGGCGGCGCAGCAGTCCTCCACCAGCACCACGTTGAAGCTCTCGTCCGCCAGGCCGCGGACCGTGGAGGAGACGCACTGATCGGTGTAGATGCCCCCCACCACCAGGTTGCGGATGCCCATGTTGGCGAGCACCAGGCGCAGGTTGGTGCCGGTCAGCGCGCTATCGGTGGTCTTGGTCACCACGATCTCGCCCGGGGCAGGGGCCACCTCCGGGACGATCTGGCTGGGTTCGCTGTGGAGCGGCATCAACAGGTTGTTGAAGCCGGGCAGGCGCTGGCTCAGGGAGCGGTCTCGCCCATCGGGCAGCAGGCAGGCGATGCGGGCGTGGATCACGTCCATGCCCGCGGCGCGGAAGGCGTCCTGCAGTGTCCGCAGGTTGGGGATCACCACCTCGCGCATGCGCCGCTGGAACGGACCCCACCGTTCCCGCTCGACCGGGTCCGCCGCCGCCTCCATCCCGTATTTCTGGACATCGATGCACAGGAGGGCGGTCTCCTCGGCGCGCAGGACCAGGTCATCCGGCTCGGGGGCGTTCTGGTAATAGAAGGAACGGTGGGCGGTCTTCCAGCTCATGACCAAGGGACCTCGTCGAGTGCGCTCCGCTGCCTTTGTCGTTTGGATAAGGCAGGGGCCGACCGTCAATCCTCCCGGCGGAACCGCCCCTCGATCACCCGAATCTCCACCCGGCCAGCCTCCCCTTGGACCGGGTGTGCGGGGACGAGCCGAACGGTGCGTCTGATCAACCAGTGGCGCACGAGCGGCACCAAGAGCAGGAATCCGAGGGCGTCGGTCAAGAAGCCGGGCAGCAGCAGGAAGAGTCCGGCGACCAGGAGCAGGGCGCCGTCCATCAGCTCCAGGGCGGGGAGCTCGTCGGCGGCCAGGGAACGGGCGACCCGGGCGAGGACCCCGAGGCCCTGCATCCGCACCAGCCAGGTCCCGATAGCGGCGGTGAGAAGGCTGAGTAGGATGGTGGGCAGGGCACCGATCTCCGAGCCCACCTCGATCAGGAGGTAGAGCTCAATCAGGGGTACTCCGACGACCAGGGCGAGCAGAAGCAGGATGGGCACTTTGGCGGTCCCTAGAGGTTGATCCAGTGCATGGCGGCGGGTATCAGGCGTGTATCGAGGGAACCGCCCCCTGTGTTCCTCAAACTCTTGTCGCGAATGCGCGAGTTCAAGGGCGGTGTCCCCTATCATGATGACCTCGATCGCGGCATCCCGGCCGCACAGGAGAGAGCCATGGTCCGCGAGATCGAAGTCCGCCTCGTCCTCAGTACCTGTCCCGACCAGGAGACCGCCCTGGCGCTCGGCAGGCGGTTGGTGGAGCAGGGGCTCGCGGCCTGTGTCAACGTGGTTCCAGGACTCACCTCCATCTACCGCTGGGAGGGGGTAGTCCAGCAGGAGCCGGAGGTACTGCTCCTGATCAAGACCCGGGCCGACCGCCTCCCCGAGCTCACCGAGGCACTGCGCCGGTTGCACACCTACGACCTGCCGGAGATCATCGCTCTTCCGATCACCGCCGGACTCCCCGAGTACCTGAACTGGATAAGCCAATGCACGCAACCTCCGACCCCCGACCAAGCCTGAGTGAACGCCTGAGGGCGAGCCTCCGCGCCTGGGCCCACCTTCTTGCGCTGGCCATACTGACGGTTGGTGCCGGAGCCACGGCCGCCGAGGACGAGTTCCTCCTGCCGGATCAGGCCTTCGTGGTCTCGGGGGAGGCGGACGGCCCAGACGCGGTGCGGGTGCGCTGGGCGGTCGCCGACGGCTATTACATGTACCGCAGCAAGTTCCGCTTCACCTCCAAGACGGAGGGGATCGTGGCGGGCAAGCCGGACCTGCCACCCGGGGAAACCAAGCACGACGAGTTCTTCGGCGAGGTGGAGATCCTGCGAGGGCAGGTGGAGGTCCGGGTCCCCGTCGAGCGCGCGGCTGGATCGGACGGGGCCTTGACGCTAGAGACCACCTCCCAGGGCTGCGCCGATGCGGGGCTCTGCTATCCGCCCCACCGCCAGAACCTGCGCGTCAGCCTGCCCGCCCTCGCCGCCGCTCAACCGGCGGTGACCGCGGCCTCACCCCTGGCTGAGCAGACCTTGGCTGAGCAGACCCTGGGTGAGCAGACCCTGGGGGGCCCCGGGGGACTCGGCGGCCCCGCCTCATTCGGCTTGATGGACGAGGACGAGATCCTCACCGCGGAACAGGCCTTCCAGTTCCAGGCGGAGGTGGACGCCCCGGATCGCCTGCAGCTCACCTGGTCAATCGCCCCCGAGACCTATCTGTATGCGGATAAGGTGGAGCTCCTCCTGGAGGATGCCCCCGAGGCGGCCCTGGGTCCCTTCGCCCTGCCCGCCGGCGAGATCAAGAAGGATTCGATCCTGCCGGACGGAAGCACGGGTGACGTGGAGGTCTTCCATGACCGCATCGATCTCAGCCTGCCCCTGATCCGCGGCTCCACCGCTCCCACCGAGGTCACCCTGGTAGCCAAGTACCAAGGCTGCGCCGAGCGGGGGATTTGCTATCCGCCCCAGACCCAACGGGTACGCCTGAGCCTCCCTGAGGCCCTGGAGGCGGTGGTGCTTCCGGCCGCCGAGGCCGCGGATCAGATGCCGGCATCGGGGGCCGGGGCCGAGCCCATGGTCTCGGAGCAGGATCAGATCGCGGAGGTTCTGAAGGGCGGAAACCTGTGGCTAATCGTCGCCGCCTTCTTCGGGTTCGGTCTGCTGCTCGCCCTAACCCCCTGCGTCTTCCCCATGATCCCCATCCTGTCCGGGATCATCGCGGGTCAGGGACCCAACATCACCACCCGCAAGGCCTTCACGCTCTCGGTGGTCTATGTGCTCGCCATGGCGCTCACCTACACGGTGGCGGGGGTGCTGGCGGGGCTCTTCGGGGCCAACCTCCAGGCGGCCTTCCAGAACCCCTGGATCCTCTCGCTCTTTGCCCTGGTGTTCGTCGCCCTGGCGCTCTCCATGTTCGGCTTCTATGAGCTGCAGCTGCCCTCGAGCTTCCAGTCCAAGCTCGCCGAGCTCAGCAACAAACAGGAGGGGGGCACCCTGATCGGGGTGGCAATCATGGGGCTCCTGTCCGCGCTGATCGTGGGGCCCTGCGTGGCCCCGCCCCTGTTCGGGGCCCTTATCTACATCAGTCAGACCGGCGATGCCGTGCTCGGCGGGGTTGCCCTGTTCGCCTTGAGCCTGGGGATGGGGGCGCCGCTCATCGCCATCGGCACCTCGGCGGGCAAGCTGCTGCCCCGGGCCGGGGCCTGGATGGACGCGGTCATGGCGGTCTTTGGCGTACTGCTGCTGGCGGTGGCCATCCTGCTCCTGGAGCGCATCCTGCCGGCGGCGGTGGCCATGCTCCTGTGGGGGCTCCTGCTCATCTGCTCCGCGGTCTATCTCGGCGCCCTGACCCAACTGCCGGCAGGGGCGAGCGGCTGGAGCAAGCTGTGGAAGGGCCTCGGCGTCTTCCTCCTGATCTACGGCGCCCTGATGGTGTTAGGCGCGGCGGCCGGCGGCAAAGACACCATCCAGCCCCTGCGGGGGCTGGCGGTCGGCGGCGGCACCGGGGGCGGCGCCGAGCACCTTACGTTCAAGCGGGTCAAGACGGTAGCGGACCTGGACCGGGAGTTGGCCGCCGCCGCGGCCGCGGGCACGCCGGCGATGCTCGACTTCTACGCGGACTGGTGCGTGTCGTGTAAAGAGATGGAGCGTTACACCTTCAGCGACGCGACGGTGATCGAGGAGATGGGGCGCTTCGTCCTGCTCCAGGCGGACGTCACCGCCAACGACGCGGCGGACCAGGAGCTGATACAGGGCCGCTTCGGCATCCCGGGGCCGCCCGCCATGCTGTTCTTCGACTCCACCGGGAAGGAGCTGCGCAACTTCCGCCTGGTGGGGTTTAAGTCGGCCGCCGAGTTTGCCGAGCACCTGCGCCGGGCCGCCCCATGAAGCCGGCCAAGGTGGTCCTGGTGACCCTCCTGGCAGGCGGGATCAGCGTCGGGACCGCCATCCTGGGGGAGCGCTGGCTTGCCGAGGGCCCCCGTCTGGGCGCAAAGGCCCTGGGCACGGGCAGCCAGTTGTCGACGCTGCCCGACTTCAGCTTGCAGGACCTCAGCGGTCGGGACGTGGCGAGCGGCACCTGGGCGGGGCAGATCCTGGTGATCAACTACTGGGCGAGCTGGTGCCCGCCCTGCCTGCGGGAGATGCCCATGCTGATCCGCACCCAGGAGGCGCTCGGGGCCCAGCGGGTGCAGTTCGTCGGTATCGCGATCGACCGGGCAGAGGATGCCCGGGCCTTCGTCTCCCAATACCCGGTCAACTACCCGGTGCTGGTCGGCAACCCGGACGCGGTGGAGCTGTCGCGCCGACTCGGCAACCGGCTCCAGGGGCTGCCCTTCACGGTGATCTTTGACCGGCACGGTCGGCGCGTCTTCAGCCGTACGGGGGAGCTGGGAGCCGAGGAGCTCAAGGCGCAGTTGGACGGGCTGCTCGGCATCACCCCCGAATCAAACCCCCAGGGGCCGGCAAAGAGCCCGTCTTAGCTGGACAATATTCAGCGAAATTTGCACAATTCGCCGCAATTTGCCGTCAACCCGCGACCCTTCGACGGCACCCCCAAAACCCGACCCCGGGTAAGCGACCCCTGCGAGGCGACGCGGCGACATGGCGACCGTCCTGGTCCTCAACGGACCCAATCTCAACCTGCTCGGCACGCGAGAGCCGGGGCTCTACGGCCAGGTCACCCTTGCGGAGATCGAGCGCCGGTTGGCCGCCCAGATCCAGGGCTCTGACCATCGCCTGGCCTTCATGCAGAGCAATGCGGAGTCGGCGCTGCTCGAGGCAATCCAACGGGGGCCCCAGGACGATGTGGGCTTCATCCTCTTCAACCCGGCCGCCTTTACCCATACCAGCGTTGCCCTGCGTGACGCCCTGCTGGCCGTGGGCATCCCCTTCATCGAGGTGCACCTGTCCAACGTGCATGCCCGGGAGCCCTTCCGGGCCCATTCCTATTTCTCCGACATCGCGATCGGTGTCATCAGCGGACTCGGCGCCCAGGGCTACGAGCTGGCGCTGAGCGCGGCCTTGAGCCGACTCGATCGGATCCATTCCTAACGAGAACCATCGAACATGGACATCCGCAAGGTCAAAAAGCTGATCGAGCTCCTGGAGCAATCCAACGTCGCGGAGATCGAGATCCACGAGGGGGAGGAGTCCGTTCGCATCAGCCGCCATGGCGGCACCACGCCCCTGTTCATGTCCCAGGCCGTGCCCACGACTCTGCCGGGGGCGGGGGACGCTGCCGCCACTTCGTCCAATGCCTCGACCTCGCCCGACGACCAGCTGCTCGATGGGCTGGCAGGCGAGATCGTGCGCTCCCCCATGGTCGGGACCTTCTATCGGGCGCCCGCCCCGGGCTCCGCGCCCTTCGTGGAGGAGGGCCAAAAGGTCAAGGCGGGGGACACCCTCTGCATCATCGAGGCTATGAAGATCCTGAACCAGATCGAATGCGAGCAGGCCGGCACGGTGCGTCGCATCCTGGTGGAGAATGGCCAGCCGGTGGAGTACAACCAACCCCTGTTCGTGATCGAATGAGGGACGACCCACGCAGGGCTCGCCCCCACCAACCCCAGTCCCCACCCGCCGCCCGCCTGCCAGGCCTGGGCCGGCTGGCCCGAGTCTCCCAAAAGGCGACCTGACCATGGCAGCCATGATCGAGAAGATCCTCATCGCCAATCGGGGCGAGATCGCGCTCCGCATCCTGCGCGCCTGTCGCGAGCTCGGCATCAAGACCGTGGCGGTCCACTCCGAGGCGGATCGGGACCTGAAGCACGTACTATTGGCGGACGAGACGGTCTGCATCGGCCCTGCTGCCTCCCGGGACAGCTATCTCAACATCCCCGCCATCATCAGCGCCGCGGAGGTGACCGACACGGTGGCCATCCACCCCGGCTACGGCTTCCTGTCGGAGAACGCGGACTTCGCGGAGCGGGTGGAGAGCTCGGGCTTCATCTTCATCGGACCCAGGCCCGAGACCATCCGACTCATGGGGGACAAGGTGTCCGCCATCGCCGCCATGAAGGCCGCCGGGGTGCCCACGGTGCCAGGCTCGGACGGGCCCCTGGACGACAACAAGCGGCGCACCCTGGAGCTGGCCCGCGCCATCGGCTTCCCCGTCATCATCAAGGCGGCCGGGGGCGGCGGGGGGCGCGGCATGCGGGTGGTGCACTCGGAGGCGACCTTGCTCAACGCCGTCTCGCTCACCCGCGCGGAGGCGGCGTCGGCCTTCAACAACGACACCGTCTATCTGGAGAAGTACCTGGAGAACCCCCGCCACATCGAGTTCCAGCTCCTGGCAGACCAGCATGGCCATGCCATCCACCTGGGGGAGCGGGACTGCTCCATGCAGCGCCGCCACCAGAAGGTGGTCGAGGAGTCACCGGCCCCCGGGATCACGGAGGCCCAGCGCGACGAGATCGGGGAGCGCTGCGCCGAGGCCTGCCGGGAGATCGGCTATCGGGGCGCCGGCACCTTCGAGTTCCTGTTCGAGGACGGGCACTTCTACTTCATCGAGATGAACACCCGGGTCCAGGTGGAGCACCCAGTCACCGAGATGGTGACGGGCGTGGACATCGTGAAGGAGCAGATCCTGATCGCCGGGGGGGAGCCCCTGCGCTACCGCCAGGAGGACATCGTCCTGCGCGGCCATGCGGTCGAGTGCCGCATCAACGCCGAGCACTCCGAGACCTTCAGGCCCAGCCCAGGCAAGATCACCGAGTTCCACGCACCCGGGGGGCCGGGCATCCGCATGGAGACCCACATCTACTCCGGCTACACGGTGCCGTGCCACTACGATTCCATGATCGGCAAGCTGATCGCCCACGGCGAGGACCGGGACTCCGCCATCAAGCGGATGTGCAACGCCCTGCGGGAGACGGTGATCGAGGGGATCGACACCAATATCAAGCTCCAGCGCTCCATCCTGAAGGACGCCGCCTTCCAGGCGGGCGGGGCCAATATCCACTATCTCGAGAAGAAGTTGGGCCTCTAGGAGAGTGGCGAGGGCCGAGGGCCGAGGGCCGAGCGAACGTAACCCAAGCCAGCCAGCAACCAGAATCGCCTCGCTACTTGCTACTCGCCACTTCCCCTATGCCCTGGCTCCAGATTCGCTTCACGGTCCCGCGGGACCAGGCACCGCTGCTGGAGGCGGTACTTGACGGCGCCGGGGCCCTGGCGGTGACCATGGACGATGCGGGGGACGACCCGCTGCTCGAGCCACTGCCCGGTGCTCTGCCCTTGTGGAGCGGCGTGCGGGTCACCGGACTCTTCGAGGACAATCCGCAGACCCTCACCCTGGTACAGGAGTTGGCCGCGACCCTGGGGCAGACGCA
Organism: Chromatiaceae bacterium; assembly: GCA_041753195.1. GTDB lineage: Bacteria > Pseudomonadota > Gammaproteobacteria > Chromatiales > Chromatiaceae > Thiodictyon. Next base: position 253 of record JBGSUY010000020.1, on the reverse strand, counting down.
GGGCAACCAGGGGCTGGCGCAGCCCGTCATCGAGCGCCTGGAGGATCGGCCCTGGGAGCGGATCTGGCTGGATGACTTCAAGCCCACCCGCTTCGGGCGGCGACTCTGGGTCTGCCCCCAGGGCCAGCCGGCGTCGGACCCGGAGGGGATCGTTGTGGACCTGGATCCGGGGCTCGCCTTCGGCACCGGCCACCACCCCACGACGGCCCTGTGCCTGGAGTGGCTCGACGGCGCCGAGCTGGCCGGTCGGACC
>JBGSUY010000019.1:0-3496 GCA_041753195.1 Chromatiaceae bacterium | reverse complement strand
TCGCTCGGCGGTGTGGCCTCAGGCTCGGTCGTCGGCTGGGCCTCTGCCCCTCCTGCGGGCGGCGCCGCCGGTATCGGCATGGGCCCTGCCAGCTCCGGGTAGTCGCCCAGCATGCTGACCCCATACAGGGGCTTGAAGGCGCCTTTATGACAGGTCTCGCAGGCTACCTTTGGGCCGTCGCCTTCAGGGCCCAGCCGGTGGGCGGGGAAGACAGGCTTCAACGGGTTGAGATAGTCGCCGTTGATATCACGAACCATGCGGATCCCGTACCAAGCGGTGACGCGCTTGGGGCTGCTCTGCTCCCAGCGACCCATGGCGCGGGTGTTGTGGCAGTAGGTGCAGTTCACCCCCAGCGCGTTCGACATGTACATCATTAACGAATAGGTCCATTCCGCCTGCTTGATCGAGTTGCGGTTTCCTGACTGAAGCGGGGTCTGTCCCTGGATCGAGATGGGGTAGTCCGACTCCAGGAAGGGGGATAGGGGATCCAAGGGGAGTGAGGCGAAGCCGTTGGTCCTCACCCCCGCCGTGTTCTGGCCGGCCTTATTCCCGACATTGACCGAGCCGCGGTTGGACCGGTGGTTCGGGCCCGAGTCGGCAAACCAGATACCGGAGGGCACCGCCTGACCCCGATGACAGGTCCAGCAGGTGACGCCGGTCGCCTTCACGTGAGTCGTCCAGGTCGTGTTGATGTGGCGGGTCATCTGCAGCATGCGCCGGGCGACGATCTTGGTGTATTTCTCGTCCGAGGCCAGGTTCTCGACGTTATGGCAGTACTCGCAGCCCTGCTGGGGCGCTACCCATGTCGAGATGGCCTGCATGAGCCGCGAGAAATCCAGGACATTCAGATCTGTCAGAACTTGAATATTTTGATGTACGTCCTTGGCCAGGGGTAGCTCCGGGTCCGGAGGATCCCTGGGCTCCGGCGGGGGGATCTGATGGAGGGCATCGGCGGCCTCCACCTTGCGCATGTCATAGAGCTGGGTCAGGGCCACGCCCCGATAGCCTGTTTGGACCGACTCGGTGCGCTCGCAGCCGGCAAGGATCCAGGCCCCCAGGCTAATGAGGGTGAGGAGGGCGCCCAGGCGCACGGCACCTGACGGCCCCCGCATCGGATCTCCCTGTCGCCGAAGCTGCCCGGTGGCTGACGGCTCCCCGTCGAGACCTTGGGAGCGGTCGAGCTTCGTTTGGGCCGGTCGCTGACCTGCCCTGACGCGAGTGCCGCGCATGGTAAGAACCTCCAGGTGGTTATGCCGGGTAAACCCGTTCTCTTCGTGCGTGACGATCTCGTCCGCCAATGTCAGCGTAGACTGACGATCTGAGATGTCAATGTAAATTGTCAGTGGACGCATAAACCGTAGGGGATGGAGCGGAGTGGATTCCGCCCGCAGGGACTGCGGGTCTGTCCAACAAGGGCGCTCCGCATCCCTGCGGGCGCGAGTCGTACCATAGAGGTCGGCCGGACTTAGGCCGCGGCCGCCTTGGCCTTAAAGTTTCTGCACCAGCCGTTGACAGGCACTAGCCGGCCGCCGAAGAAGGAGCAGGGGCCTTCAGGCTCTCCCTCCTTCCCCGAGTACAGCTGACACTTGGCGCAGTGCTGCTCCACCGTGTGCTTGGGATACTTGGCCTGATCCACTTGGGTGGTATCGAGGCGGAACCCCATGGACTTGGCGTAGGCGTCGGTTTCGGTCAATTTACCCTTCGGCTTCGCGTCCGCGGCGGCCGCCTCTGCGGACGCGGAGCGGCTGGTCGCGATGGCACAGGTGCCGACGGCGACTTGGATAAGAAATGTACGACGGTTCAATGGCTTCATGGATAAATCCTCCGTTGGTGCTTATGGGGGCCGACAGGACTGCGGCCTGGGGTTGCCTCGGAGCACGTGGCTCCTCTTGCTCGTCATCGCCGCGCAGATACCGCGGCAAAATCGTTTGGTCAGCGCATCTCGTCAGGTCTCGCCAAGAAGTCGTCTTCAGGCCCTGACGTCCCTCGGTCCCCGTCAGGAGATCACCGCCTCATCCGCACGCCGAGCACCGGCGCTGTCTACCCAGGAGACCCGGATCGGATCCCCCGGCCGGCCACCGCGAAAGCGAAAGGACAGCAGCGGATCCCGAGCAACAGCGGGGCTCAAGGTCGCCTCAAGCACGGTGCGATCGCCGACAGTGATCTGGACCTCGGTGATGTAGTGGGCCGGTACGACCTCTCCCCGCCCGGTTCGTCGAAAGCCGCTCTCCATGGGGTGCGGCATCAGCACGAGGGCCTCGGTCATGCCCATGCGCGAACGGGCGCGAATACGGATCGGCTGCCCCATGGTCGTCACGTCGCTGGTTTCTTCCCGGCTGGCCATTGGACTAGCTGCAACCTCCAACGGTGATCTTGGTCTGCGCGGACGCCGAGTACACCTGCTCACCCGCCCGCACCAGGGCATGGATGCGCCCACTCTCGGCGACCTTGATGCGCATGGATACGAAGGCCTCGGTGCCCTCCGGGATTCGGATGCGCGCCGCCAGCGGAATCGGGTTCTTATCCACGACGATGAGGATCTCCCGGGTATCCGGCAGGCTGGACTCGACCGATACCGGAACGACCGCCCCGTCGTCGACGGTGGCCGGCACTGTGACCCTGACCTCATCCCCTGTCGCGGGTGTGCCCCCGAAGGCATCCGCGATCCCGGGCGGGCCGGATTCAGATGGCAGGGGGTCGGGACTGATTGCGCCTGCTGACGGGACCTTGAGGAGGCTATAGGCGACGAGCCCCATGAGGGTGCCGCCTTGGACCAATAGGGTGCGCCTCTCGGGGTCCGACGGGCTGCGGCTGTCGGGGCCGCGCGCGTGTCCCGGGTGGAGTGACTGCTTCGCCATCGAACCCCTCAGGGGCCCGTGCGGACGAGCCGCACTAGGTGCTGCTGGTTTTTAAGCTCTGGAACCACCCCGTCGACGCCGAAGTCGAGGGCATAGACCACTGCCTCATCGACCGGCCCCGGGCGCGGGGTGGACGTCCAATAGGCGAGCGTGGGGGTCGCTGGAAAGACGGTCAGATTTATACGCGGGTCCTTGCAGCTGCGCTCCGCGATGGACGCGAGCTCCGGCAGTTTGGGGATCCGCCAGTCTGTATAGAAGAAGGTGCCGCTCCGGTTGACCTCCTCCGCATAATCATTGGCTGCGGCCCAGTCCCGCAGATCGGGAGTGCCATTGCAGGTTCCATCGGCCCAGATCTGGCCGACGGAGCAGCGCATCCACATTAACTGGTTCGTTCGATCGGTGACGGTGCCGTCGCCATTGTCTTGAAACCGCTCGACAGGCGCCGACACTGGAAGCTCAGTCGTGTCGCAGACCTGCTCCGCCATCGCAGGCCACGAGACAAGTACAAAGGCGAGTGGGGCGAGCTGTTTCACCGCGAGTCGATGCCTGGCGCTGGGGGTTGGCTGGGTCTCTGCCGCGGTTCCCGGCCGGGCCGCGGAACGCAGGATCGGGGGCGGGCTCCGCTGGCGGAGCCCGCC
>JBGSUY010000018.1:0-4968 GCA_041753195.1 Chromatiaceae bacterium | reverse complement strand
CCCCCCCCCCCCCCCCGCCCTGGGGGTCTGGCAGCGTAACCACGCCCCGGCGGCGCAGGTCGCAGTCTGAGGGCGCGACCTGGAGCCCGGGGCCGCACCCCGCTTTGTCGCGGCGACCTTCTGAGGGCAGAATGCGGCTTGTCGCGCCGACCCGTGCCCCTATGAGCCAGCCCCAGCTCCGATTGATCACCCTCGACCTGGACGACACCGTCTGGCCCTGCGCGCCGGTGATCCAGGCCGCGGAGCTTGCCTTGCTGGAGTGGCTGGGGAGCCAGGCGCCTGGCCTCCTCGAGGCCCACGACCAGGACAGCCTGCGCGAGCATCGCCGTCGGCTGATGCGCGAACGCCCGGAGATTGCCCATGACGTGACCGACCTGCACCAGCTTGCGGACTGGTTGGAGGCGAGCGTCAGCCGGGTGGCGATCCGGAATGGAGACCCCGATGGAGTTTGAGCTGACCGCCACCCAGGGCCTGGCCCGGCGCGGGCGCCTGACCTTCGCGCGCGGTCGGGTCGACACCCCCGCCTTCATGCCGGTGGGGACCTACGGCACCGTCAAGGCCATGACCCCGGAGGAGCTCCAGCAGCTCGGCGCCCAGATCATCCTCGGCAACACCTTTCATCTGATGCTGCGTCCGGGGACCGAGGTCATCCGCCGCTGCGGGGACCTGCATCGGTTCATGCACTGGGAGCGACCTATCCTGACCGACTCCGGCGGCTTCCAGGTGTTCAGCCTGGGTGATCTGCGCAAGATCACGGAGGAGGGTGTGCGCTTTCGCTCCCCCGTGGACGGCAGCCCCGTCTTTCTGAGCCCCGAGATCTCCATGGCGGTGCAGCGCGAGCTCGGCTCGGACGTGGTCATGATCTTCGACGAGTGCACCCCCTATCCGGCGGACCTGGAGACCGCCCAGGCCTCCATGGAGCTGTCCCTGCGCTGGGCGGCCCGCTCCCGCCAGGCCCACGGCGACAACCCGGCGGCACTCTTCGGCATCGTCCAGGGGGGGATGCACGAGGTGCTGCGGGAGCGCTCCCTGGCGGGCCTGGTGGAGATCGGATTCGACGGCTATGCCGTGGGCGGACTCTCGGTCGGTGAGCCAGAGCCGGACCGGCTGCGGGTCCTGGACTTCCTCGCGGACAAGCTACCGCAGGGGCGGCCGCGCTATCTGATGGGCGTCGGCACGCCGGAGGACATCGTCGCCGCGGTCTGCCGGGGCATCGATCTCTTCGACTGCGTCATGCCCACCCGCCATGCGCGCAACGGCTGGCTCTTCACCCACGGGGGCACGGTGAAGATCCGCAACGCCGCACACCGCACCGACGAGGGCCCCCTGGACCCCCTGTGCGACTGCTACACATGCAGGAACTACAGCCGTGCCTACCTCCACCATCTCGACCGCTGCCATGAGATCCTGGGCTCTCGGCTCAACACCGTGCACAACCTGCACCATTACCAGACGCTGATGCGCGGCCTGCGTGGGGCCATCGAGACCGGCACCCTGGCGACCTATCTGAGGGAGCTCAGGCGCTTGCGAGAACTGACCTAACTTCATCCGTGCTGTGACATAATGCGCGGCTAATTCTGCGTGGCGGGGCGTCCCTGTTCGGCTCCCGCCCCTTCAACCCTAGGGGATCCCTATGAGCTTTCTTATCTCCGACGCCCTGGCCGAGGCGCCAGCCGCGGGTGCCGCCGCCGGCGCCGATCCCTTCATCAGCCTGCTGCCACTACTCCTCTTCGCGGTGGTCTTCTACTTCCTGCTGATCCGACCCCAGTCCAAGCGCCAGAAGGAGCACAAGCGCATGGTCGAGGCCCTGGCCAAGGGCGACGAGGTGGTCACCACGGGTGGTATCGCCGGCCGCATCGCCGACCTGGGCGACAACTTCCTCATGATCGAGATCGCGGACGGGGTGCAGATCAAGGTCCGCCGCGCCGCCGTGGAGTCGGTCATGCCCAAGGGCTCCCTCAAGGACCTGTGAGCCGAATCCCACACCTCGGGGGCCCCGGGCGGCGCCGGATTCCGTATCGACCCCAGGTCTTCCGCTGAGCCACTCGGGGTCGCCCGGTAGCGACCTCGCCCACGCGATTGGAACCGCCATGAACCAGTATCCCTTGTGGAAGAACCTCCTGATCCTGGGTGTCATCCTGATCGGGCTCCTGCTTGCCCTGCCCAACCTATTCTCCCAGGACCCTTCCATCGAGATCTCCGCCAACCGCGGCGTCCAGGTCACCGAGGGCAGCGTCGGGGAGCTCCGGGCGGTTCTGGAGAACGCCGAGATCCCCTTCAAGCGGATCGACACCCTCGAGGGGGGCAAGCTGCTTGTGCGCTTCGCCAGCTCAGGGGACCAATTGCGCGGCCAAGAGGCCATCGAGAACACCCTGTCCGAACGCTACCGCAGCGCCCTGACCCTGTCCGTGGACCTGCCCGGCTGGGTGCGGGCCCTGGGCCTCAACCCCATGACCCTCGGCCTGGACCTGCGGGGCGGCATCCACGTGGTGATCGACGTGGACATGGAGGCCGCCCTGGATCAGGCCCTCGAGCGTTACGTGGGCGACATCCGCACCCAACTTCGGGACGCCAAGGTGCGTTACCTCACGGTTGCACGGGAGCAGGGGCGGATCCTAGTGAAGTTTGCAGACGCGGAGAGCCGGGATGCGGCCGAGAAGGCCATACGCCGGGAGTTTCGGGATCTCAACCTGGAGACCTCGGAGGAGGCCCAGGAGTTTCTGCTGATCGCCACACTGCCGCCGCCGCAGCAACAGCAGATCAAGGAGTTCGCCCTTAAGCAGAACGTCACCACCCTGCGCAACCGGGTCAATGCCTTGGGCGTGGCCGAGCCCAACATCGCCCAGCAGGGGGAACGGCGCATCGTGGTCCAGCTTCCCGGGGCCCAGGATCCCGGGCGTCTCAAGGAAATCCTGGGGGCCACCGCCACCCTGGAATACCGCTTGGTGGACACCGAGCATAGCGTGGCGGACGCGGAGGCGGGTCGGGTGCCGGTGGGCAGCCGCCTCTACAGGGACCGGGAGGGCCGGCCGGTCCTGCTGAACCGCCGGGTCATCGTCACCGGAGACCAGATCACCGACGCCGCCGCCGGCTTCGACCAGCAGAGCGGCACCCCGGCCGTGTTCGTGAACCTGGACGGCTCAGGCGCCCGGCGCATGCGCGAGGTGACCACGGAGAACGTGGGCAAGCCCATGGCGGTGGTGTTCATTGAGAACCGCACAACCACCAAGCTGGTGGACGGCAAGCCGGTGAAGCGCACGGAGAAGGTCGAGGAGGTGATCAGCGTCGCCACCATCCGGGAGCCCTTCGGCCGGCGATTTCAGACGACCGGGCTCGACAGCACCGAGGAGGCCCACAACCTGGCCCTTTTGCTGCGCGCCGGCGCCCTGGCCGCACCCATCCAGATCGTCGAGGAGCGCACCATCGGCCCCAGCCTGGGTCAGGACAACATCGATCAGGGATTCCTGTCCGTGATGGTGGGGCTCTCCCTCGTGTTGGTCTTCATGGCGGTCTACTACCGCGTCTTCGGCCTGATCGCCAACCTGGCCCTGGTCGTTAACCTGGTCCTGATCGTGGCCATCATGTCGCTGCTCGGGGCCACCCTCACCATGCCGGGAATCGCCGGCATCGTGCTGACCGTGGGCATGGCGGTGGATGCCAATGTGCTCATTTTCGAGCGCATCCGCGAGGAGATACGGGTCGGCAACTCGCCCCAGGCCAGCATCCACTCGGGCTATGACAAGGCCCTCTCCACCATCGTCGACGCCAACATCACCACCTTGATCGCCGCGGTGGTCCTGTTCAGCTTCGGCACAGGTCCAATCAAGGGCTTCGCCGTGACCCTCTCTATCGGCATCCTGACCTCCATGTTCACCGCGATCATCGGCTCCCGTGCACTGATCAACCTTGTCTACGGCGGCCGGCGTCTCAATCAACTGGCCATCTGAGGGAGAACGACAATGGCGCATCTACGGTTCCTGAAGGGGCTCAACATCGACTACATGGGCTGGCGCCGCGCGGCGGCGATCGGCTCCGGCGTGGTCCTGGCGCTCTTCTTGGCGGCCATGCTCTTCCGGGGATTCAACCTGGGTCTGGACTTCACCGGCGGAACCGTGATCGAGGTCGGCTACTCCGAGCCCACCGACCTGGCCCCGGTCAATCGGGCCCTTGCAGTTGCCGGCTTCGGTGGGGCCACGGTCCAGCACTTCGGCTCCCGCAAGGACGTGCTGATCCGACTCTCACCCCAGGGTGACGAGGAATCCAGCGCGGCGTTGAGCGACCGCGTCTTCACCGCCCTGAGCGCCGCCGCGGACGGCAAGGTGGAGCTGCGACGGGTGGAGTTCGTGGGCCCTCAGGTGGGTGAGGAGCTGAGGGAGCAGGGGGGGCTCGCGGTGCTCTTCGCGCTGATCGGGGTGCTGATCTATGTGGCCGCGCGCTTCGAGTGGCGCTTCGCGGTAGGGGCCGTGGCCGCCCTGGTGCACGACGTCATCGTCACCGTGGGTGTCTTCTCAGCCTTCCAGATCCCCTTCGACCTCACCGTGCTGGCGGCGGTGCTGGCGGTCATCGGCTATTCCCTGAACGACACCATCGTCATTTTCGACCGGGTACGGGAGAACTTCCGGCGCATCCGTAAGGGTACGGTGATCGAGATCGTCAACAAATCCATCAACGAGACCATGTCCCGCACTATCATCACCTCCGGCACCACCCTCCTGGTGGTGTTCGCCCTGTACTTCCTGGGTGGTGAGATCATCAGTGGCTTCTCCCTGGCCCTGATCGTGGGCATCGTCTCCGGGACCTACTCCACCATCTACATCGCCACCGCCATCGCCATCTGGCTGGGAATCAGCAAGACCGACCTCATCCCCGTCCCCAAGGAGGGTGCGGAGGTGGATGCCCGGCCCTGAGCCGGCAGGTCCGATCGAGCGCGGCGGCGCGCGTGGTGGGCTCGCCCGTCCTGCCGCTCGC
>JBGSUY010000017.1:0-21881 GCA_041753195.1 Chromatiaceae bacterium | reverse complement strand
GGCCACGGAGCTGCGCGCCGAGCACGCCCGCCTCGCCCAGCTGCGCGAGGCCAACGGGATCGGCGCCACCCCGCGCTACACCAACCCGCGCAAGATCACCGTTCACATCTCCTCGCCCCAGCTCGCCCAGTACACGGCGCTGATCGAGGAGCTCGATCGCCTGATGATGGTCATGGACGCCCTCTGGCTCACCGGCGTGCTCACCAACAAGCAGCGCGCCGATGGTGCCTACCAGTGGCGTACCCGGGTCCTGCGTACCGGGCGGGAGATCATCGCGATCGAACGGCGGGCGCGGGCGTCGGCCGAGAAGCGGGGGAAGGGAGAGGAGCTGGAGGGGGTGGAGGAGTCGGAGGTCGCTCGGGAGGTGCCGGAGGAGGAAGAAGAGGAGGCCGCCGGCGGCAAGGGCGAAACGGACTCGTAGCAAGCCGACGAAGCCGGGGCCTGATGGTCGGGCGCCCGTGCGGCCATGAGTGGGCCGCGCGTCTGACAGGAGTCGCCGACATCACGACAATCGAGGGCCGCGGCGCTCGATGGTCGCCGGATTGAGGCGACGCTGGCGCGCCGCGTACATTTCGACAGCTCTCCGCAGCCCGAAGCCTGCAGTCGTGGCCACAGCGGCAAGATTGCTGGCGGACGACCAACTGTAGCGGCGCGATTCCGCCGCTCTCTATCGGCTCCCTCCACTCTATCCTAGAATGCGCCCACCAACGCCGCCGACCTGCGGCAGTACCTCGTGGGCTTGCAGCGTGTGGTCACCAAGTCCTGGCTGCCCTAGATGGGTCGGGGCTTCCCGCCCCCAAGGGCTTGACCTGGGACCGAAGGGCCGGCCTCGAAAGCCTCAAAGTCCTTTGGGGGTACCGGTTGGCCATAAGGCAAGCCCGTGGGCAGCGACCCGCAAGCTCGCCCCCCGACAGCCGGTCTTAACTCCCATCGATCGTTCTCAATCAATTGAGAAAAGACCGCGGCGCAGCGATCCCCCGGCTGTACGCCGCCCTGAGCGTGGGTTGCCTGGTCGGATTGGCGGGCGGAATCCTGCCCGTGAGGCCCACGTGCGGCGGCTGAATCACCGTCTCGGACGGTTAGTAAGGTGGGGGACCGGTTGGGGGATCAATCCCTCAACCCGGTCTCTAGTAGATTGTTTTTGAAGTAAATTTTTCGTTAAATTGGTGGAGGCGGCGGGAATCGAACCCGCGTCCGTAAGCCCTCTGCCCTTGGTCCTACATGCTTAGCCCGTTCTATTGTTTTTAGCCTTCCATCGCCCGAAGGGCAGGGCGATTGGTCGACGATCCCGAATTTGGGTTTTAGCGGATCTGGTCCAGGCCCCCGTCACCGCGATCCTGTGTGATGTTACCCCACGAATCCGCCGCCCACAGGCAAGAGACGGTGTGAGGCCCGCTGGGATTAAGCAGCGAGGGCGTAGTTGTCGTCGTTGGCAACTATAGATTTGCGGACGGTTTTACGAGGTACCCGCACCTCGGCATGCACCTCAGGTTTTGCGACCCACGTCGAAACCAAGTCGCCCCCTAAGCGTGAGATGAGACAGGATAGGCGGGGTTTTGTTCCTAAGCAAGGACCAAGAAGTTGTTGCGTCGATTATGCTTTCCCTCGGCCCTTTTTCCCTTCCTAAACCGTTTTGAACAGCCGCTCCTTCTCCCGCTGCCAGTCCTTGTCCTTCTCGGTTGCGCGCTTGTCGTGGAGTTTCTTGCCCTTGGCGAGCCCGATCTCGAGCTTCGCGCGCCCCCGCTTCCAGTACAGGGCGGTCGGGACCAGGGTGTAGCCCGCCCGTTCGGTCTGGCCGATCAGCTTGTGGAGCTCGGAGCGCTTGAGCAGGAGCTTGCGGGTGCGGGTGGGGTCCGGGTTGATGTGGGTGGAGGCGGTGGGCAGGGGCGAAACGTGGGCGCCGATCAGGAAGGCCTCGGCGTGGAGGATCTTGACGTAGCTTTCCTTGATCTGCACCCGCCCGGCGCGCAGGCTCTTGACCTCCCAGCCCTCCAGGGCGATTCCGGCCTCGATGCGCTGCTCGATGAAATAGTCGTGGCTCGCCTTCTTGTTCAGGGCGATGGTCGAGCCGCCGTCGGACTTCTTTTTTCCCTTGGACATCGCGGGAGTTTACGGCAAGGTTTCGGTTGATTTCCAGGTCGGACCTGTCTAAATTAGCGGGCTCGTTGGATACGGAGGTGGTCATGCGTCAGCCCCTGATTGCTGGAAATTGGAAGATGAACGGCACCAAGGCCAGCGTGGAGCGGCTCTTGTCCGGGATCCTTGCCGGTATCGGAGGCATCCAGCGCAGCGAGGTCGCGGTATGTCCGCCTTTCCCGTTCCTGGCTATGGCCGAGCAGGCCCTCTCGGGTAGTGCCGTGCGGCTCGGTGCCCAGAATGTCTGCGCCGAGGAGGTTGGCGCCTTTACCGGGGAGGTATCGGCGACCATGCTCTCCGAGTTTGGTTGCCGCTACGTGATCTGCGGGCACTCGGAGCGTCGCGCACTCTACGGCGAGGACGACGCGATCATCTCCCGAAAGCTGGGCGCGGCCCACGGAAAGGGCGTGAGGCCGATCTTGTGCGTCGGGGAGACCCTCCAGGAGCGGGAGCGGGGCGACACCGACAAGGTCATCGCAGACCAACTGGACGGGATCATCGATCGGGCCGGGATCGCCACCTTCGGGCTCATCGATCTCGCCTACGAGCCTGTCTGGGCCATCGGCACCGGGATGACGGCGACCCCGGAGCAGGCCCAGGAGGTGCACGCCTTCATCCGTAACCGGCTCGCCGGCCATGACCCGGTAATCGCGCAGCGGATTCGCATCCTTTACGGCGGCAGCATGAAGGCGAGCAATGCCCCCGACCTACTGGCCCAGCCGGACATCGACGGCGGACTCATCGGCGGGGCCTCCCTCCATGCGGAGGAGTTCCTGGCGATTGCGCGGGCGGCGGACGAGTCGGTTGGCTGAGGACCACAGTGGCGCAGCTGGCGGTCTAAAACGGATCTCGCGATGCAAACCATACTGACCATCCTTCAGGTGATCTTGTCCCTTGGGCTGATTGGCCTGGTGCTGATCCAGCACGGTCGGGGTGCGGACGCGGGTGCGGCCTTTGGGAGCGGTGCCTCGGCAACAGTTTTCGGTGCGCGCGGCTCTGGCTCCTTCCTGTCCCGGGCGACCGGCATCCTGGCGACCCTGTTCTTCCTGACGAGCATGGCGCTCGCCTATTATGCCGCCCAGGGTGGCCGGCCGGCGGGACTGATGGACGGCGTCGCCCCTCCCGCGGGTGAGCCCAGCGTTCAGATTCCAGCGGTGGAGATCCCTGCCTCACCCGTGGCGCCGCCCTCCGAAGTACCCGTGGCCCCGATGACTCCGGCGTCGGACGTGCAATCCGTCGCGGAGGTGCCCGTGGTGCCGATCCCCACCCCGACGGAGGGGGCGGCCGGTGAAGGCGCGGCGGCGGAAGCGCTTGGGGTCCCGACGGAGCCGCCCCAGTCCCAATGAGGAGCCCAAGGCAGGTCTGATTTACGAACATTGCCGACGTGGTGAAATTGGTAGACACGCTATCTTGAGGGGGTAGTGGCGAAAGCCGTGCCAGTTCGAGTCTGGCCGTCGGCACCAAAACACGAACAGGCATGCCGCCAACGCGGCATGCCTTTTTTTGTTGGGCGGATTGCTCTTAAATAATTGAAGCATATGGGAATATGAGTTTTTTAGCGGGTTGACTCGGTACCCGCGGAACCTTTAAACTCGCCAACCACGTCGCAAAGCGGCGAGCCTTCGACGGCGGGACCCATGCTCGAGAACTATCTGCCCATCCTGCTCTTCCTGATCATCGGGGTGCTGGTGGGCGTCGGTCCCCTCTTGATCGGGTTCGTCCTGGGTCCGCGCCGGCCGGATGCGCAAAAGAACTCCCCCTACGAATGCGGCTTCGAGGCCTTCGAAAGCGCGCGCATGAAATTCGATGTGCGCTACTACCTGGTTGCCATCCTGTTCATCCTGTTCGACCTGGAGATCGCCTTCCTCTTCCCCTGGGCCGTCGTGTTGGAAGACTTGGGGATCTTCGGCTTCTGGGCCATGGTCCTATTTCTCGCCGTGCTGGTGGTGGGTTTCCTCTACGAGTGGAAGAAGGGGGCGCTGGAATGGGAATAGAGGGTGTTCTCGAGCAGGGTTTCGTCACCACCACGGCCGACAAGCTCATCAACTGGGCCCGCACCGGGTCCATGTGGCCCATGACCTTTGGGCTTGCCTGCTGTGCCGTTGAGATGATGCACGCGGGGGCCGCCCGTTACGACTTGGACCGCTTTGGCATCATTTTCCGCCCCAGCCCCCGCCAGTCCGACGTGATGATCGTCGCCGGGACGCTGGTCAACAAGATGGCCCCGGCCCTGCGCAAGGTCTACGACCAGATGGCGGAGCCCCGCTGGGTGATTTCCATGGGCTCCTGCGCCAATGGCGGCGGCTACTATCACTATTCCTATTCGGTGGTGCGGGGCTGCGACCGCATCGTGCCTGTGGATGTCTATGTGCCCGGCTGCCCGCCCACGGCGGAGGCCTTGCTCTACGGCATCCTGCAGCTGCAGAACAAGATCCGCCGCACGAACACCATTGCCCGCTGACCGCGTTCCCTGCATCCATGGCAACCAAAACCATCACTCGCATCGCCGGGCCGGCTAAGCTTGTGGACGACCTCGCCAAGCCCTTGGGGGGTTACGGCTGCGAGACCCTGGAGGCATTCGGCGAGCTCACCCTGGTGGTCCCAGCCGAGAACCTGCTCGCCGTCTGCTGGATCCTGCGGGACCATGAGACCCTGCGCTTCGAGCAGCTCATCGACCTCTGCGGGATCGACTATGCCGCCTACGGCAAGGCCGAGTGGGAGACCGCGGAGGCTTCCACCACCGGCTTCGGCCGTGGTGTGGACCGGGACCCGACGCTGGCGGTCGATGACCCCAAGCGTTTCGCCGTGGCCTACCACCTGCTCTCGCTGGTGCATAATCGGCGCCTGCGGCTGCGGGTCTACGCGGGGGCCGCTGCGCCCATGGTGGACTCGGTGATCCCCGTGTGGGCGAGCGCCAACTGGTTTGAGCGGGAGGCCTTTGACCTCTTCGGGGTCCTGTTCCGGGGTCACCCTGACCTGCGCCGGATCCTCACCGACTACGGATTCGTCGGCCACCCCTTCCGCAAGGACTTCCCACTCTCCGGTCAGGTGGAGATGCGCTACGACCCGCAGCAGCGCCGGGTGGTCTACGAGCCCGTCTCCATCGAGCCCCGGGTCCTGGTGCCCAAGGTGATCCGTGAGGACAGCCGCTATGAGCGGCCCCAGGCGGAGACTGGCACCGCGGAGGCGTCCAATGCCTGAGATCCGCAACTACACGCTGAATTTTGGCCCCCAGCACCCGGCCGCTCACGGGGTGCTGCGCCTGGTCCTGGAGCTGGACGGGGAGGTGATCGAGCGGGCGGACCCCCACATCGGCCTGTTGCACCGGGGTACCGAGAAGCTCGCCGAGTCCAAGCCCTACAACCAGAGCATCGGCTACATGGACCGCCTGGACTACGTGTCCATGATGTGCAACGAGCACGGTTACGTGCGGGCCATCGAGAAGCTACTGGGTGTCCAGGTGCCGGAGCGGGCCCAGTACATCCGCACGCTGTACGACGAGATCACCCGCATCCTCAATCACCTGATGTGGCTCGGTGCCCACGCGCTCGACGTGGGGGCAATGACGGTCTTTCTGTATTGCTTCCGGGAGCGCGAGGACCTGATGGACTGCTACGAGGCGGTCTCGGGGGCGCGCATGCACGCGACCTATTACCGCCCGGGAGGCGTCTATCGGGACCTGCCCGAGCGCATGCCCCAGTACCAGTCGGGCGGGACCAAGTGGCACTCGGCCAAGGAGATCGAGCAACGGAATCGGGCCCGCCAGGGCTCGCTGCTCGACTTCATCGAGGACTTCACCGAGCGCTTCCCGGGCTACATCGACGAATACGAGACCCTGCTGACGGACAACCGGATCTGGAAGCAGCGCACGGTGGGCATCGGCGTGGTCTCGCCGGAACGGGCCCTGCAGCTCGGCTTCACCGGCCCCATGATCCGCGGCTCCGGGATCGAGTGGGACCTGCGCAAGAAGCAGCCCTATGCCGCCTATGACAAGGTGGACTTCGACATCCCAGTGGGGGTCAACGGCGACTGCTACGACCGCTATCTGGTGCGGGTGGAGGAGATGCGCCAGTCTAACCGCATCGTGCGGCAGTGCGTCGATTGGCTGCGCAAGAACCCGGGCCCCGTGGCGGTGGACGACCACAAGGTGATGCCCCCGGGCCGAGAGGCCATGAAGGACGACATGGAGGCCCTGATCCACCACTTTAAGCTCTTCACCGAGGGCTATTGCACCCCGGTCGGGGAGGTCTACGCGGCGGTGGAGGCCCCCAAGGGTGAGTTCGGCTGCTACATCGTCTCCGATGGGGCCAACAAGCCCTACCGGCTCAAGGTCCGGGCCCCTGGATTCCCCCACCTGGCGGCCCTGGACGAGATGGCCAAGGGCCACATGCTCGCCGACGTGGTGGCCATCATCGGGACCCTGGATATCGTCTTTGGGGAGATCGACCGATGAGCTTTCGCGCTGCCCCCCTCGCGGTGATCCATGGGCGCGACAAGGCGACCCTGTTCACCGCCGAGCTCCGCGCCGCCATCGATGCCCATGTTGCCAAGTACCCGGCGGAGTGGAAGCAGTCGGCGGTGATGCCCGCCCTGACCCTGGTCCAGGAGTGGAACGGCGGCTGGCTGAGCCGGGAGCTGATGGACGCTGTGGCCGCCTATCTCGACATGCCGGAGATCTCGGTCTACGAGGTGGCGAGCTTCTACGGTATGTACGACCTGGAGCCCACCGCCAAGCACAAGGTGTGCATCTGCAACAGCATCTCGTGTCTCTTGAATGGCTCCGAGGAGCTGATCCATCACGTGGAGCATAAGTACGGGGTCGCCCCGGGGCAGACCACGGCCGATGGGCGCTTCACCTTCAAGGAGGTGGAATGCCTGGGGGCGTGCCGGGATGCGCCGGCGGTCCTGATTGGCAAGACCTACCATGAGAAGCTCACCCCCGAGGCCCTCGACACGCTGATCGAAGGGCTCGAGTAGGCCCACCTGGAGTACCCGATGGTCGATCGCCAGGACACCGTCTGCTTCCGCACCCTGCACCTCCCGCCTGGGGAGCGCTTCACCCTGGCCGCCTACCGCGGTGTCGGCGGCTACGTGCAGTGGGAGCGGATTCTCAAGGACAAGCCAGACCCGGCCACCCTAATCGAGGAGGTGAAGCTCTCCAATCTGCGTGGGCGGGGCGGTGCCGGTTTCCCCACCGGGCTCAAATGGAGCTTCATGCCCCGTAACGCGCCGGGTCAGAAATACATCGTCTGCAACTCCGACGAGGGGGAGCCCGGGACCTGCAAGGACCGGGACATCCTGCGCTACAACCCCCACCAGCTCATCGAGGGCATGGCCATCGCCGGCTACTGCATCGGCGCGACCGTCGGGTACAACTACATCCGCGGCGAGTTCTACGAGCCCATCGAGCGCTTCGAGGGGGCCCTGAGAGAGGGCTACGAGGCTGGACTACTGGGTAACAACATCCGGGGCTCGGGGGTCGATTTCGATCTCTATGGCCACCTGGGCGCCGGCGCCTACATCTGTGGCGAGGAGACGGCGCTTCTGGAGTCCATCGAGGGCAAGAAGGGGCAGCCGCGCTACAAGCCGCCCTTCCCGGCCCAGGCGGGGCTCTACGGCCGGCCGACCACCATCAACAACACGGAGTCCCTGGCATCCATCCCGGTGATCCTGGAGAAGGGTGGGCAGTGGTTCCTGGAGCAGGGCCGGCCAAACAACGGTGGGCCCAAGCTCTTCTCCATCACCGGCCACGTGAACAACCCCTGCAACGTGGAGGTGCCCCTGGGTACCCCCTTCCGGGACCTGCTCGAGATGGCCGGCGGGGTGAAGGACGGCAAGGCCCTGAAGGCGGTGATCCCCGGCGGGTCCTCGGTGCCGGTGGTGCCGGGCGATGTGATGATGCAGACCGACATGGATTACGACTCCATCGCCAAGGCGGGCTCCATGCTGGGCTCGGGGGCGGTTATCGTGATCGCCGAGGGAACCAACATGGTGAAGGTCCTGCACAACCTGTCCAACTTCTACATGCACGAGTCCTGCGGCCAGTGCACCCCCTGCAGGGAGGGTACCGGGTGGTTGGCGCGGGTGCTCCGGCGCATCCTGGACGGCCGGGGCCGGATGGAGGACCTGGATCTGCTGGACAGCGTGGCGGGACGCATCGGCGGGCGTACCATCTGTGCCCTGGGCGACGCGGCCGCTATGCCGGTGCAGAGCTTCCTGAAGCACTACCGGCAGGAGTTCGAGGCGATGATCGCGCAAGGGGCCGGCATGGCCGCCTGACCGCCTTGCACGTCAAGGATCAGCCCGGCGGGCGGGGCCAAGTTGGAATCCAATAGACCAGTCTGAGGTGCGGTCTGCGACGGTAGCAAGGCCGCCATCTACCCTGGGAATCGTGTCGCGTCCGGGTCTGATCCGCTGGATCCAGGCCGCGACGCCGATCGAGAGAGCGGAATGACGGACAAGATCACCATCGAGATCGACGGTCGCCCCTGCGCCGCGGCGCTGGGCGAGATGATCATCGCGGTCGCGGACCGCGAGGGGATCGCTATCCCGCGCTTCTGCTACCACAAGAAGCTCTCCATCGCCGCCAATTGCCGCATGTGCCTGGTGGAGGCGGAGCAGGGCGGCCGCCCCTTCCCCAAGCCGGTGCCGGCCTGCGCCACCCCCGTGGTTGCCGGGATGAAGGTGCAGACGCG
Source organism: Chromatiaceae bacterium (assembly GCA_041753195.1). Classification (GTDB taxonomy): domain Bacteria; phylum Pseudomonadota; class Gammaproteobacteria; order Chromatiales; family Chromatiaceae; genus Thiodictyon. Next base: position 13,050 of record JBGSUY010000017.1, on the reverse strand, counting down.
GTCCCCCAAGGCCCTGGACGCCCAGCAGGGGACCATGGAGTTCCTGCTCATCAACCATCCCCTGGACTGCCCCATCTGCGACCAGGGCGGGGAGTGCGAGCTCCAGGACGTGGCCATGGGCTATGGCGGCGACGTTTCCCGCTTCAGCGAGCGCAAGCGGGTGGTGAAGGACGAGAACTTGGGCCCCCTGATCGCCACCGAGATGACCCGCTGCATCCACTGCACCCGCTGCGTGCGATTTGGGGCCGAGATCGCGGGGGTGCGGGAGCTGGGGGCCACGGGCCGCGGCGAGAACACGCGGATCGGGACCTTCGTGGCCCATACGGTGAGCCACGAGCTCTCCGGAAACATCATCGACCTGTGCCCGGTGGGGGCCCTGACCTCCAAGCCCTATCGCTTTACCGCCCGGGCCTGGGAGCTGACCCAAGCGGATTCCATCGCCCCCCACGACGCCGTGGGCTCGAACATCCGCCTGCACGTGCGCCGCGGCCAGGTGATGCGGGTGCACCCGAGGGACAACGAGGGGATCAACGAGACCTGGATCTCGGACCGGGACCGCTTCAGTTACGCGGGCCTCAACCAGGAGGATCGACTCACCGCCCCCCTGATGAAGCGCGACGAGGTCTGGGTGGAGGTGGATTGGAGCGACGCCCTGAGCCTGGCGGCGGAGCGCCTCAAGTCCGCCGACCCCGCCGAGATGGGCTGGCTGCTCGCACCCAACGCCACCCTGGAGGAGTTGTATCTGGCCCAGGGCATCGCCCGGGGCCTGGGGTGCCCGAACATCGACCACCGGCTGCGCCAGCGGGACTTTCGCGGTGACGGGGCCGACCCGCTCCTGCCCTGGCTGGGGGTGCAGATCCCGGAGCTGGAGGGGCGAGGGGCACTCTTCCTCATCGGGAGCGACATCCGCCAGGAGCAGCCGCTGCTCGCCCATCGCATCCGCAAGGCGGCCCTCGCCGGGGCCCAGGTGACCCTGGTCAACCCCTATCGGGTGGACCTGACCCACGCCAGCACCCAGCTCGCGGGGGGGCCCGCCCAGATGGTCGAAGATCTAGCGGCCATCGCCAAGGCCCTGCGCAAGCGCGGATCCGGTTCGCTCAAGGATTTGATCGCCAAGGCCCAACCAACGGATGTGCATATTGCCATCGGCGAGTCGCTCAAGGCGGCGGACAAGGGGATGATGCTGCTGGGCGCCCTGGCCACCGCGCACCCGGATTACACCCTTCTCAAGGCGTTCGCCTATCTCATCGCCGAGGCCACCAAATCCAAGCTCGGCTTCCTGCCAGCGGCGGCAAACAGTGTCGGCGCGCACCTCGCCGGGGCCCTGCCCCAGGTACTCCCCGGGGCCAGACGTGCGGATCAGGCCGGCCTCCCGGCGGCGGAGATGCTGGCCTTCCCCCGCAAGACCTGGGTCCTGTGGGGGATCGAGCCGGACCTGGATCTCGGGAATCCGGCCCGGGCCATGGAGGCTCTGGGTCAGGCCGACTTCGTGGTGGCGGCCAGCGCCTTCCGGGCCACCTCCCTCGAGTCGGTCGCGGACCTGCTGTTGCCCATCGGCGCCTTCGCCGAGACCTCCGGCACCTTCGTCAACGCCGCCGGCACCTGGCAGTCTTTCCAGGGGGCCGTGGCCCCGCCGGGCGATGCCCGCCCGGGCTGGAAGGTGCTGCGCGTTCTGGGCAACCTGCTCGGACTTCCCGGTTTCGAGTATCGGGATACCGCCCAGATCCGTGCGGAGCTTTCGGAGCTGTGCGCCGGGTCCCGCCCCGACAATGCCCCGTGCGGAGACCTCAAGGTGGAGTCCCGGGGCTTGGGCGAGGGCCTGATCCGGTTGGGCGACGTGCCCATCTACGCGGTTGATCCCCTGGTACGGCGCTCCCCGGCCCTGCAGCGGACCCGTGCCATGACATCGGTCTTCGCCGCCTATCTCCACCCGGACCAGGCGAGCGCCTCGGGGCTTGCCACCGGCGACACGGTTGAGGTTTCGCAAAACGGCAACCGGGTGCGCACCTCGGTGGTGATCGATGAATCAGTCCCCCTGGGCTGCGTGCGCGTCCCGGCGGGGGTGGCCGGAAGTGAGACTCTGGGGGAGCAGTTCGCCCCGGTCACCCTGACCAAGTCCGTGGGCACTGAGGCATAAGGGAGCGCATTCGATGATCGCGTTGTGGAGTTCACTTCCCCTGGTGATCCAGATCCTGCTCAAGATCTTGGTGATCCTGCTGCCGCTCCTGGGCCTGGTGGCCTACTACACCTATGCGGAACGTAAAGTCATCGGCTACATGCAGATACGCATCGGCCCCAACCGGGTGGGCTGGCGGGGCCTGCTCCAGCCCATCGCGGACGCGGTGAAGCTGATGATGAAGGAGATCGTCCTGCCTACCAAGGCGGACAAGGCCCTGTTCCTACTCGCCCCCATGATCGCCATCGCCCCGGCTCTGGCGGCCTGGGCGGTGTTCCCCTTCGACGAGGGGCTGGTGCTGGCGGATATCCACGCGGGGCTACTCTACATCCTGGCCCTGACCTCGCTGGGGGTCTACGGGGTGATCATCGCGGGCTGGGCCTCAAACTCGAAGTACGCCCTCCTCGGGGCGATGCGCTCGGCGGCCCAGATTGTGGCCTACGAGATTGCCATGGGCTTCGCCCTGGTGGGTGTGCTGGTGGCCGCCGGCAGTCTCAACCTGGGGGAGATCGTGCGTGCCCAGTCCGGGAGCCTGCTCAACTGGTTCTGGCTGCCCCTGCTGCCGCTGTTCGGGGTCTACCTGATCTCGGGCGTGGCGGAGACCAATCGGGCCCCCTTCGACGTGGCGGAGGGTGAATCGGAGATCGTCGCCGGGTTCCATGTGGAGTACTCGGGCATGGCCTTCGCCGTGTTCTTCCTGGCCGAGTACGCCAACATGATCCTGATCGCGGCACTGTCCGCGCTCATGTTCCTGGGGGGTTGGCTCTCGCCCCTGCCCAAGTCCTGGGTCGACGGGGTCTTCCTGCTCGACGACGGCTTCCATTGGCTCCTGCTCAAGACCTTCGCCTTCATGTTCCTCTTCCTGTGGTTGCGGGCCACCTTCCCCCGCTACCGCTACGACCAGATCATGCGCCTGGGCTGGAAGGTGTTCATCCCGATCACCATCGTGTGGATCCTGGTGGTGGGCCTGGCGGTGGTCTACAAGATGCCGCCCTGGTGGTCGGCGTGATGCCGGGCCTGACGGCGGGGTAAAGAACCATGCTGAAGACCGCGCGCAATTATCTGCAGAGCCTGCTCCTGGTGGAGCTCTTCCGGGGCCTGTCGCTCACCGGTGCCTATCTCTTCAGGGGCAAGTTCACGGTCCAGTACCCGGAGGAGAAGGCGCCCATCTCACCGCGCTTCCGGGGGCTCCATGCCTTGCGCCGCTATCCGAACGGGGAGGAGCGCTGTATCGCCTGCAAACTCTGCGAGGCTACTTGCCCGGCGCTCGCCATCACCATCGAGGCGGAGCCCCGGGAGGACGGATCCAGGCGTACCACGCGCTATGACATCGATCTGTTCAAGTGCATCTATTGCGGCTTCTGCGAAGAGTCCTGTCCGGTGGACTCCATCGTCGAGACCGGGATCTACGAGTATCACTTCGAGAACCGCGGCGAGAACATCATGACCAAGGACCAGCTGCTCGCTATCGGGGACAGGTACGAGGCCGAGATCGCCGCCGCCCGTGCCGCCGATGCGCCGTACCGCTAGCCGCATCCAAGACCGTCGACGCCCTTCGGCGCATTAACCGCATTCGGGATCACCCATGGGTTTCGAGAAATTCCTGTTCTATTGCTTCGCGGCCATAACCCTAGTCGCCGCGGGGATGGTGATCAGCCGCCGCAATCCAGTGCATGCGGTACTCTGGCTGGTGCTTACCTTCGTCAGCAGCGCGGCCCTCTGGATCCTGCTGGAGGCGGAGTTCCTTGGGATCGCCTTGGTGCTGGTCTACGTGGGCGCCGTGATGGTGCTCTTCCTGTTCGTGGTCATGATGCTCGACATCGACATCGCCACCCTGAGGGCCGGATTCGTGCGCTACCTGCCCATCGCGGCGGGCGTGGCCGCGGTGATGTTGATCGAGATTGCATTGGTGGTGGGGCCCGGGAATTTCGGGCTCGACAGCTTTCCCAAGCCCATCCCGGCGGGGCCCGAGGTGAACAACACCCGGGAGCTCGGCCTGCTGCTCTATACGGTCCATGTGTACCCCTTCGAGCTCGCCGCGGTGATCCTCTTGGTGGCCATCATCGCCGCCATCCGGCTGACCCTGCGCCACCGCCCTGACACCAAATATCTGGATCCCGCCACCCAGGTCAGGGTGAGGAAGGGGCCGGACCGGATCCGTATCGTCAAGATGCCGTCGGCGGGCGCCGCGGACCAAAAGGAATCGACCTGATGATTGCACTCTCGGATTACCTGATCCTCGCCGGGCTCCTGTTCTCCCTGGGGGTGGCCGGGATCTTCCTGAACCGCAAGAACGTGATCATCCTGCTGATGAGCATCGAGCTCATGCTGCTCGCGGTGAACACCAACTTCATCGCCTTCTCCCATTTTCTCCAGGACATGACGGGCCAGGTCTTCGTCTTCTTCATCCTCACCGTGGCCGCCGCCGAGTCCGCCATCGGTCTGGCTATCCTGGTGGTCCTGTTCCGCAATCGCCACACCATCAACGTCCAAGACCTGGATTCTTTGAAAGGTTGAGATGGAAAGTGTCTATTTGACCATCGTCCTCGCGCCCCTGGTCGGCGCCATCGTCGCCGGGTTCTTCGGCGGACGCATCGGCCGGGTGGGGGCCCATTCGGTCACCATCGCCGGCGTCGCCGTCTCCACGGGGCTGTCGCTGTGGGTGCTCAGCCGCTACATCTGGCACGACGAGCCGGTCTTCAACGGGGCCGTCTATACCTGGCTGGTCTCCGAGGGGATCCGCTTTGACGTGGGTTTCCTGGTGGACAAGCTCACGGCGCTCATGATGGCCACCGTGACCTTTGTCTCGCTCATGGTGCACATCTACACCATCGGCTACATGGCGGATGACGAGCATAACTGGCCCCATGGCTCCCTTGCTGGAAAGAATAGCTATCAGCGCTTCTTCGCCTACATCTCGCTCTTCACCTTCTCCATGCTGATGTTGGTGATGGCCAACAACTTCATGCAGCTCTTCTTCGGCTGGGAGGCGGTGGGCCTGGTCTCCTATCTGCTGATCGGTTTCTGGTCGATGCGCGAGAGCGCCGTCTTCGCCAACCTCAAGGCCTTCCTGGTCAACCGGGTGGGGGACTTCGGCTTCATCCTCGGCATCGCCGCGGTGGCCATGTATTTCAACTCCATGGACTACGCGGAGGTCTTCGCGGCGGCCCCGGGTTTGGCGGATACCCAGGTGGACCTCTTCGGCGGGGTCTCACTCATGACCCTGATCTGCATCCTGCTCTTCATCGGCGCCATGGGTAAGTCGGCCCAGGTGCCCCTGCATGTCTGGCTGCCGGACTCCATGGAGGGCCAGACCCCCAACTCCGCCCTGATCCACGCCGCGACCATGGTGACCGCGGGCATCTTCATGGTGGCGCGCATGTCGCCCCTCTACGAGCTCTCCACCACGGCACTCTCCTTCATTTTGATCATCGGCGCCACCACCGCCTTCTTCATGGGGCTGATCGGCCTGGTGCAGAATGACATCAAGCGGGTGGTGGCCTACTCCACACTTTCCCAGCTCGGCTACATGATCACGGCGCTGGGTGCATCCGCCTACGCGGCGGGCATCTTCCATCTCATGACCCACGCCTTCTTCAAGGCCCTGCTCTTCCTGGCGGCCGGCTCGGTCATCATCGCCATGCACCACGATCAGGACATCCGCAACATGGGTGGTCTGCGCAAGTACATGCCCATCACCTGGATCACGGCCCTGATTGGCTCACTGGCCCTGATCGGGTTCCCCGGGTTCTCGGGCTTCTTCTCGAAGGACGCCATCATCGAGGCGGTGGGTGCGTCCCATCTCTTCGGCTCGGGCTATGCCAGCATCTTGCTGACCCTGGGCGTCCTGGTGACCGCGCTCTACAGCTTCCGGATGTATTTCCTGGTCTTTCATGGCAAGGGCCGTATGGATGACCATACCCGCCACCACCTGCACGAGACCCCCTGGGTGGTGACGGTGCCCCTGATCCTGCTGGCCATCCCCTCGGTGGTCATCGGCTGGTATGCCATCGAGCCCTTGCTAGTGAGCGATTGGTTCAGATCTGGGGACTGGCATCCCATCGTGGTGCTCCCCGAGCACGACACGCTGCACCACATCGCGGAGCATTGGCACGGCCAATGGGCATTTGTGCTCCACGGCATGACGGCGCTGCCCTTCTTCCTGGCCATGGCGGGCCTCATCGGGGCGGGGGTGATCTGGTGGTATCTATTCGGTAAGAACCCGCGTCTGGACGAGGAGCTTCAGGCCAAGGGGGGGCCCATCACCCGGGCCTTGCAGAACAAGTACGGGTTCGATGACTTCAATCAGCGGGTCTTCGGTGCGGGCGGTCAGGGGATCGGCCAGGCATTCTGGAAGGGCGGCGATCAGGCCCTGATCGACGGCGCTATCGTCAACGGCTCGGCGCGGTCCGTGGGCCGTTTCGCCGCCATCGCCCGGCACCTGCAGACCGGCTATCTCTATGACTATGCCATCGCCATGATCCTCGGTCTGGTGGTCCTGCTCACCTTCTTCGTCACCTATTGACCGGATCAGGAGACCCCAGACGATGGAATCGGGCTTCCCCCTCCTTACCCTGACCATCTGGTTGCCGATCCTTGGTGGACTGGCCGTGCTCGCCAGCGGCGACAAGGCGAGTGCCGTCTCCAAGTGGACCGCCCTAGTCTTCGCCGCTCTGACCTTCCTGGTGAGCCTGGGGTTGTGGATTGGCTTCGATCCCGGCGCCGCCGAGATGCAGTTCATCGAGCGCGTCGCCTGGATCCCCTCCTTCGACGTGTACTACTTCCTGGGGGTGGACGGCATCTCCATGCCGCTGATCGTGCTGACCACCTTCGTCACCATCTTCGTGATCGTGGCCGGCTGGGAGGTGATCACCTACAGGCCGTCCCACTACATGGCCGCCTTCCTCATCATGGAAGGGGTCATGGTTGGCGTCTTCTCCTCCCTCGACGCCATCCTATTCTATGTCTTCTGGGAGGCGATGCTGATCCCGATGTTCATCATCATTGGGGTCTGGGGCGGGCCGAATCGGGTCTATGCCACCATCAAGTTCTTCCTCTATACATTCTTTGGCTCTGTCTTCATGCTCGTGGCCCTGGTCTATCTGTATTTCCAGGCCAACAGCTTCAGCATCCTGGACTTCCATGGCGTCCAACTGGGGATGACCGCCCAGACCCTGATCTTCATCGCTTTCCTGCTGGCCTTCGCGGTCAAGGTGCCCATGTTTCCGGTCCACACCTGGCTACCGGATGCCCACGTGGAGGCCCCAACCGGGGGCTCGGTGATCCTGGCGGCCATCATGCTGAAGATCGGCGGCTACGGCTTCCTGCGCTTCTCCCTGCCCATCACTCCGGATGCCAGCGCCTCCCTGGACTGGCTGATCATCACCCTGTCGCTCGTTGCGGTGATCTACATCGGCTTCGTGGCCCTGGTGCAGCAGGACATGAAGAAGCTCATCGCCTATTCGTCCATCGCTCACATGGGCTTCGTGACCCTCGGATTCTTCATCCTGTTCGCCATCCTCCAGAGGTCGGGGTCGACCACTGGCGCGGTGATGGGGATCCAGGGGGGCATGGTCCAGATGATCTCCCACGGGTTTATCTCGGGCGCCTTGTTCCTGTGCGTCGGCGTCCTCTATGACCGGGTCCATTCCCGCCAGATCGCGGACTATGGCGGGGTCATCCACACCATGCCCTGGTTCGGCGCCTTCCTGGTCTTTTTCGCCATGGCCAACGCGGGCCTGCCCGGCACCTCCGGGTTCGTCGGGGAGTTCATGGTGATACTCGCGGCCTTCAGGGCGGACTTCTGGTTCGCCCTTCTGGCGGCCACCACCCTGGTCCTGGCCGCCGCCTTCACCCTTTGGATGGTCAAGCGGGTGGTCTACGGCGAGGTGAAGAGCGACAAGGTCGCCAAGCTCCAGGACCTGAACGGGCGTGAGGCCTTCAACCTGGGGACCCTCGCCGCCGTGGTGCTGCTGTTCGGCCTCTGGCCCGCCCCCTTGGTCAACGTCATGCACACGACGGTGGAGAGCCTGGTCGCGCAGGTGAGCGCCTGTAAGCTGCCGGCGGGAGAGGCGAGCGACTGCGTGCTGCCCCGATCGGCGGCGGTGGCCGCAGCCCTCCCCTAAGGGCTGCCAAGACGCCCACGAGCACGGCCCCAATCAACCGAGACCCTCTCCGACCCAGGTCGGACAAGACCCGAGCCCCGGACTAGCCCCATGCAATTCGACGCCACACAGATCCTGCCCATCCTGCCGGAGATCGCCGTCCTCATCACGGCGTGCCTGGTCCTGGTGGTGGACCTCTATCTCAAGGAGCGGGACAAAGGCGTCAACCATGGGCTGACCCTGATCGGCCTGCTGGTGGCCATTGCCCTGGCGGGGCTGGTGGGGGGCGGGGAACGGGTCCTGGTGCTAGGCGACAATGTGGTGCGGGATCCTTTAAGCGATGTGCTCAAGGTCTTCGTGCTGATCGTCTCGCTGCTGGCCTTCGTCTACGCCCGCCCCTGGCTTCGGGACCGGGGGCTGCTGGCCGGCGAGTTCTATGTCCTCGGGCTCTTCGCGGTGCTCGGCATGCTGGTACTAATTGCCGCCAACAGCTTCTTGACCCTCTACCTGGGGCTCGAGCTCCTGGCCCTCAGCCTCTACGCCCTGGTGGCCTTTGATCGGGACTCCAAGGTCGGCTCCGAGGCGGCCATGAAATATTTTGTGCTGGGGGCACTGGGCTCCGGCATGCTGCTCTACGGCATCTCCATGATCTACGGCGCCACCGGCTCCATCGAGCTGGCCGCCGTGGCAAGGGCGGTCTCGGAGCAGGGCATCGACAACAACATCCTGGTATTTGGGATCGTCTTCCTGGTGATCGGGATCGGCTTCAAGTTCGGTGCGGTCCCTTTCCACATGTGGGTCCCGGACATCTATGAGGGGGCCCCGACCCCGGTGGTCCTGCTGCTGGGCTCGGCCCCCAAGATCGCCGCCTTCGCCCTGGCCGTTCGGCTGCTGGTGGACGGCCTCGAAGGTCTCCACCCCGACTGGCAGGGGATGCTGGTGATCCTCGCGGTGGCCTCCATGGCAGTCGGCAACCTGCTCGCCATCGCCCAGACCAACATCAAGCGGATGCTGGCCTACTCGACCATCTCCCATGTGGGCTTCCTGTTCCTCGGGCTTCTGGCGGGCTCCGCCCAGGGTTACTCCGCCGCCATGTTCTACGCCATCGTCTATGCCCTGACGGCAGCTGGGGCCTTCGGCATCCTCACGATCCTGAGTCGGGAGGGATTCGACGCGGAGAATCTCGATGACCTCAAGGGCCTGAACGATCGGGACTCCTGGTACGCGGCCCTGATGGCGATCCTGATGTTCTCCATGGCCGGGGTTCCCCCCACCGTGGGCTTCATGGCCAAGCTGTTGGTCCTGGAGGCGGTGGTGCGGGTGGACCTGGTGTGGCTGGCGGTGGTGGCGGTCACCTTCTCCATCATCGGCGCCTTCTACTACCTGCGGGTGGTCAAGCTCATCTATTTCGATAAGCCGACGACCGATTTCCCCATCCTCGCCTCGGGGGGGGTGCGGGTCGCCATGACTGTCAATGGGCTTGCGGTCCTGCTCCTCGGTCTCTTCCCTGCCACCCTCCTCGGCCTCTGCCAGACCGCCTTTGGCTGACGGGTCAACTGGGCGTCCGGGGCCCGCCCTGGCGGGTCGGACCCGAGCGCTCGTAGTTGTCCGTGCAAGCCCGGCGGGCTAACATGCCCCACTTTTGTCGGGTCTTGGAGCTTCCACATGTTTCGCGGCAGCATCGTCGCCCTGATCACGCCCATGGATGCCGGTGGTGCCATCGATGACGCCAGCCTCCGGCGCCTGGTCGACCTCCATGTGGCGGAGGGGACCTCGGCCATCGTCGCCGTGGGGACCACGGGCGAGTCCGCGACCCTGGACGAGGACGAGCATTGCTCGGTCATCGCCCGGGTGGTCGAGTTGGCGGCGGGCCGCATTCCGGTGATCGCCGGCACCGGGGCCAATTCCACCCGCGAGGCCATCGAGCTCACCCGCTGCGCCCAGGAGGCGGGGGCGGATGCGGCTCTGCTGGTGACCCCTTACTACAACAAGCCGACCCAGGACGGACTCTACTTACATCACAGGGCCGTGGCCGAGGCGGTCGACATCCCCCAAATCCTTTACAACGTCCCGGGGCGCACCGCCTGCGACATGTTGCCCGAGACGGTGATCCGTCTCGCCGAGGTGGACAACATCGTGGGGGTCAAGGAGGCGACCGGCGACCTGGAGCGGGTGCGCCAGATCCGGGAGGGCTGCGGAGCGGATTTTACCCTCTACAGCGGAGACGACGCCACCGCCTGCGACTTCATGCTGCTCGGGGGGGACGGGGTCATCTCAGTGACTGCCAACCTGGCCCCCCGCCTGATGCACGAGATGTGCGACGCCGCCCTCGCGGGCGACCGAGAACGCGCCCATGCCGTCAACCAGCGGCTGGACCCCCTGCACCGGGACCTCTTCGTCCAGTCGAACCCTATCCCGGTAAAATGGGGCGCGGCGGAGCTGGGGCTGTGCCAGCAAGGGATTCGGCTGCCCCTGACCTGGCTCTCCGACCAATACCACGAGCGCGTGCGCGCCGCCATGGCACAGGCGGGGCTCGTATGAGACAGGCCTTTGCTCGCCCGGCGCCATCCATTCAAGACGATGCCTGAAAACCTGACCCCTTCCTGTCCCTCTTGGTCCTGGCTTGCGGCTGGAATCGCCGCCCTGACGCTGGCCCCCATCCTGGGAGGCTGCGGCTCCGCCACGGTCCAGGAGATGCTTCCCGATCAAACCCTGGCCTACAAGAAGAGCCGCGAGGCCTCCGAGAATCTGGAGCTGCCCCCGAACCTGACGACCGGAAACTTCGATGACGCCCTGGATGTCCCGGCCTTGGAGGGCGGTGGGGCCACTTATTCGGATTACGCCAGCGGTCGTGCCAAGCGCCAAGAGACGGCGGCGAGTGGCGAGGTCCTCCCTGGTGTCCCGAATGTGGAGATGCGTCGCAGCGGGGCCGAGCGCTGGCTGGATGTCCAGGCCACACCGCAGCAGGTGTGGCCGCGGGTCATCGCCTTCTGGCGCCAGCAGGGGGTCCTGCTGGTGGAGCAGGACCCGGCGGTGGGGGTGATGAAGACCGACTGGTTGGATAACCGGGCCGAGATCCCCCAGGATTTCATTACCCGGCAGCTCCGTAAGGTCGTGGACGGGCTCTATGCCACCTCCACCCGCGATCAGTTCCGGGTACAGGTGGAGGCCGGGCCCAGGGCGGGCACGACAGAGGTCCGCCTGACCCACAAGGGCATGGAGGAGAAGTTGGTCACCAATACGCTGGGGGACAGCCAGCGTACCGTCTGGGAGCCGAGCGGCACCGATCCCGGCAAGGAGGCCGAGATGCTGCGCCGGCTCATGCTCTTCCTGGGCGCCTCGGAGCAGCAGGCCAAGCAGGCCCTGGCGGCCGGGGCTCCCGCTGGGGCCGCAGGTGCGAGCACGTCGCCCGCCTCCCCGGCGCGGGTCGTGACCGAGGGCGGCGCCCAGGCCCTCATCATCGGCGACGAGTATCGGCGTGGCTGGCGCATGGTGGGCTCGGCCCTGGATCGGGCCGGCTTCTCGGTTGAGGACCGCGACATGACCCGCGGGGTCTACTACGTCCGCTATCAGGACGCGGACGCCCGTGCCGGGGCGCAGAAACGCAGCCTCGGCTCCCGGCTCGCCTTCTGGCGCAAGGACGACATCGATCGCGTCAAGCAGTACCAGATCCGGGTCGAAGGAGGTGAGACCCAGACCCGAGTCAGCGTGCTCGACGCCAAGGGCCAGCCCGACGGCTCCCCCGCCGCCGGGCGCATCCTCACCTTGCTCGCCGAGCAGATGAACTGACCCGTGGCGGTTGGTCCACGAACCCCGGATGTCGCCGGCCAACCCGGAAGACCCTGACCGCCGTGCGCTTCGCGACCCTGGGCAGCGGCAGCCGCGGTAACGCGACACTGATCGAGTCGGGGTCGTCCCGTCTGCTGGTCGACAACGGCTTCGGTGTGCGGGAGTTGGAATCCCGGCTCGGGGTCCTCGGGGTCGAGCCCGACAGCATCGAGGCATTGCTCCTCACCCACGAGCACGGGGACCATTCCAGGGGGGTCGTCGCGCTGGCGAACCGCTACGGCATCACGGTTTGGACCACGCCGGGAACCTGGCGAGCCCTCGGGGCCCCTGAGGTCCCGAGCCTCCGACTCTTTTCAGGCCATGACGGTGCTGTCCGCTTGGGTCCGATCCGGGTGTTGCCGTACCCGATCCCGCACGACGCCCGGGAGCCGGTTCAGTTCGTTTTCGAGTGCTCCGGCGGTCGCTTGGGGATGCTGACCGACGCGGGTGCCGTCACCGCCCACATCCGTGCCGTCCTTGCCGACTGCGATGCCCTCATCCTGGAATGCAACCATGACCTGGGACTGCTTCGTTGCGGTCCCTATCCCCCCACCTTGCAGCGTCGGGTGGGCGGACCCTTCGGGCATTTGAGCAATCTTCAGGCGGCGGAGCTGCTCGACCAGCTACCCACTGTCGGAATCCGCAACCTGTGTCTGGCCCACATCAGCGAGAAGAACAACAGACCCGAGCTGGTGTTGGCGGCGATCCGCAGTGTCTGCGCGTCGTTGGCTGCCAGGGCGCGGCTGGCGGCCCAGGGAACGCCAGGTCCATGGATCAAGGTCTAAGGGGCCTGGGGAAAGGGAGCGCTCGCCGACAGGATCAGGTCTTGACGGGAGTGTCGCGTGTCGCTCGTGAATCGGTCCGGAGGCTCCTGCCGCCGGACGGACTCGCTCCCTGGCGACAGCCTTTGATGCCCCGGTGCGCCCCGCTCCGGGGACGGCT
>JBGSUY010000016.1:0-2119 GCA_041753195.1 Chromatiaceae bacterium | reverse complement strand
GTCGCGGGCCTCAAGCTCTGGCCGGCCCTGGCCGTGGCGCTCCGCGAGCAGTTGATCGCCGTCACCTACGCCCGGGCCGCCACCGCCGGCAAGGGCGAGAAGATGGAGCTGCTCTACGAGTACCTCTCCGGAAATGAGTTCCGCCAGCGCGTGGAGGCCATCGTCGAGGCCTTCGAGGCCATGCAGCTCCAGCTCAACCGGGAGCGTCGGGCCATGGAGCGGCAGTGGGCGGAGCGCGAGAAGCAGATCCGGCGCGTCATCGGCAGCACCTCGGCCATGTACGGGGCCCTCCAGGGCATCGTCGGGGCCGGACTCGCCCCCATCCCAGCCCTGGAGCTCGACGACCACCCCCTGCTGGAGGACCACGGCGAAGACGCATGACCCCGGCGCCTCGCCCGTAGGAGCGCCGCCCCCGGCGCGATCACCACCCGCCGTGTCGCTCCGACCGGGTAGGAGCGCCGCCCTCGGCGCGACTCCCCGTTGATCGTGGCAGGTCACCGCACCCTTCGCTCGCCTCTCGCGCCAGGATAGATCTGGCAAGGGATGAGGGCCTAGCGTACGCTTCAGAGGCTGCATAAAATGTAGTTACAAGCAATACAGGAGCAGACGATGACCTCTCAGTTGATCGTTCGAGTCGAGCCCGAGTTGAAGGATCGGGTCAGCCGTTTGGCCCGGGCGGAGGGAAAGACGGCAAGCGAGGTCGTGCGCGAGCTGCTCACCCAGTATGTCCAGGAGCGTGACCCCGGGGTGCAGATCGACCGACTCTGGGCTCGCATCCGTGCTCAGCTTCCCCCCGAGGCCAAGGATCCGGCCCATGTTCAAGAGATCATCCGCCAGGTACGTCGCGGTCGCTGAGGATGCGCGTCGTCATCGACACCAATGTCCTCGTTTCATCGTTCTTTGGAGGGCCACCCGGAGAGGTGCTACGCCTCTGGCGCGACGGGTACGTCACACTCTGCCTGTCCCAGGCCATCGTGACCGAATACGCCGAGGTCCTGGGGCGACTCGGCGTCGATCCCGATGCCGTCGCCGAGCTTCTTGGCCTGCTCGCCCAGGGACATCAGTGCGTATTCGCCGGCCGGACGCCGCAACTGGCCGTCGTCGTGGACGACCCGGACGACGATTGCTTCATCGAATGCGCCGTGGCCCTCGCCGCCCCCTATATAATCACCGGCGACAAGGCCCTGCTCGCGGTTGAACGGTACTTCGATGTGGTCATCCTGACCCCTCGGCAATTCCTCGATCTCCCCCAGGTCAAGACCTGGCCCCGCTGATCTGAACCACCGCGTAGGAGCGCCGCCCCGGCGCGACGGGGCGTCTTCCAGGGTTCTTGCGGGAATACACCAGGTGGCCGCCCTCCCCGGTACCCGCTCGGTCCCATCGCGGCCGGGTGCCGATCCCACCGTCCGGGTAGGAGCGCCGCCCTCGGCGCGATCCAGATAGGGGTAGGAGCGCCGCCCTCGGCGCGACGGGGCGTCTACCAGAAGAGCGCCGCCTCGGCGCGAACCCCCTCGGCGCGACCACCACCTATCGACCAATCCGCCTGCTCCAGCCCCAAGCTTTGCCGGCGGAGCCGCAGGGAGTTACCATCGGGCCAACAACAAAGAAAAGGCACAGGCTACGGCGCCTTACCAACAAAAGGATCAAACGCTTGCGCAGGATGCCAGCCCCTCGCCCGCTTCTCCCGCAAGCCCTCGCCTCCCCGGGGCGCGCCGCAAGCCCCCCTCCAAATCGCCTATCGGCGCCGGGATCACCGCCGCAAGCTTGCCGGACCATCGCGCATGCCCCCGATTGCGGCATCCTGGCAGCCAAGCCGGCGGTGCCAGGGAGCAGGTCGCCAAGGAGGCCAGGAGGCCCCGGCCCATCTACTTGAAGGAACGCGCAGGAGCAAGTCCGTGACCCAAACCCCGAGCGTCCGCACACCACCCGAGGCGTTTGCGCGCCGCGTCCTCCTGCTCGTCTCGTCGCAGGTCTTTTCTGCCTCTGTTACGTTTGGTGTGGGTAGGGCTCCAGTCCGGTTCGGGTCTGAGTGGCGAAATACCTGTTGCTGTTGCGCCGCAGGCGTT
This sequence comes from Chromatiaceae bacterium, assembly GCA_041753195.1. Classification (GTDB taxonomy): domain Bacteria; phylum Pseudomonadota; class Gammaproteobacteria; order Chromatiales; family Chromatiaceae; genus Thiodictyon. The sequence goes on along the minus strand of JBGSUY010000016.1, from coordinate 53 downwards.
CTCAGGCCGCAGCGGCGCCATCGCGGCGCAGTGTGGGGAAAGTCTGAATGAGT
>JBGSUY010000015.1:0-8726 GCA_041753195.1 Chromatiaceae bacterium | reverse complement strand
GCCCGCATGGTGCGCTCCGGCGTGCTGGAGGTGCTGGGGGAGGACTATGTGCGCACCGCCCGGGCCAAGGGCCTGGGACCCATGGCCGTTCTGTGGCGCCACGCCCTGCGCAACGCCTGGCTGCCCATCCTGACCCTGGTCGGGCTGCAGCTCGGGGCCCTGCTCGCCGGGGCCGTGATCACCGAGACTGTCTTCGCCTGGCCTGGGCTGGGGAGCCTCCTGGTGGAGGCGATCCAGCAGCGGGATTACCCGGTGGTGCAGGGGGCCGTGCTGCTGATCAGCCTGACCTACGTCCTGGTCAACGGTGCCACGGACCTCGCCTACGGACTGCTCGATCCGCGCACCCGCCGGGGCTGATCGCCCCGAGGCTCACTCGGAATAGCCGCCCCGTCCGGAGCCCCAGGTGTCCCGGGCGAAATAACTCACCCGACCGTTCGGCACGACGGTGACCCCATTGGCGCTCACCGTGTAGCGTTGGCGGTCCTGCTCGTTGTCGAAGCCGATGACATCTCCCGCCTCTATGATGTTGTGTCGGTCCACGATGACGTTGTGCAGACGCGCCCCCCGGCACACCCGCACATAATCCATGACGATGCAGTTCTCGAGGATCACGTCCTCCTCGATGACCGCCTCGCGGCGGATGATGGAGTTGCTGATGTGGCTGCCTTCGTGGATGACCGTGGCGGCACCGAGCAAGGAGTTGATGAGGGTCCCCCCTAAGACCCGCGCCACGGGCCCCTGGTAGGCGCTGGAATAGATGGGCCACTGGGGGTTGAACATGTCAAAGGTGGGCTCGGCGCCCAGCACGTCCTTGTGGGCGTCGAAGTAGGCGTCGATGTTGCCCACGTCGCGCCAGTAGACCCGGGTCTCGTAGGGCTGGATGCCGGGGATCTCGTTGGTGGCGAAGTCGTAGGCGAAGAGCCGGTGGGTGCGCAGCAGGCGCGGCAGGACGTGCTGGCCGAAGTCGGTCTCGCCCGCCTCCTGGGCCTCGATCAGGGCGCGGGTCAGCACCTCGGCGTTAAAGATATAGTTGCCCATGGAGGCAAAGGCGTGAGTCGGATCCGACGCCAGGGGGGTGGGGTGGGCCGGCTTCTCCTCGAAGGCCCGGATGCGCCCCTCGGCGTCGGCGGCGATGACCCCGAAGCCGCGGGCATCCCGGACGGGCACCGGCAGGGCGGCGATGGTCACGTCGGCGTTGTGCTGCCTGTGGAAGTCCACCATCTGGCGGATGTCCATGCGGTAGATGTGATCCGCCCCGAAAACCGCCACCAGGTCCGGACGGTGCTCCTCGATCAGGTTCAGGTTCTGGTGCACCGCGTCCGCGGTGCCCTGGAACCAGTGCTCCCCGATCCGCATCTGGGGCGGGACCACGGTGACGAACTGGTTCTGGTAGAGCGGCGAGATGGTCCAGGCCTTGCGGACGTGCTCGATCAGGGATTGGGACTTGTACTGGACCAGTAGGTAGATGGTCTGGATCTGGGAGTTGACCAGGTTGCTCAGTACGAAGTCGACGATGCGGTAGCGCGAGCCGAAGGGAACCGAGGGTTTGGAGCGCGCGGCCGTCAGGGGCTGGAGCCGCGCGCCCTGGCCGCCGGCCATGACGAAGGCGATGATTCGATTACTCTGCATGGTTCCTCCGCAAGCCCGCTCGGGGGCCCTGTGATTCTTCGCCGGCATCTCGTTCAGAGGTGGTCCGAGGCCCGGCGACTCCGAGGTCTCCGCGGCACGGCGAGAGGCGACTCCACCGGCTTGGGGGCGCCTCGCACCTAGGGAATGGTACGGCAGAACGCGGCGACTTTCCTGGGGTGCCCGCCGGCTTGTTGTCGCAACTCATCTAAGCCGTCTGTTGGGGCCTCGGTTAGGACCCAATGACCGCGCCCCCACGGGACGCGGAGCCCACCCGGAGGATACGCCGGTGTCGGCCCCGAGGGGCTAGACTCTCGACTTCTGGTGGCTTCTGTGCCACTCAGCCTCCGAAGCAGTCTCACCTTCCTGAGGAACGACCCATGAGCGACCCCATGAAGAAGGTTCCCCGCCGCCCGGTGATCTTGATCATCCTGGACGGCTTCGGTTCCAACCCGAGCAAGGCCAACAACGCCGTCGTCATCGCCGAGACCACCAACTTCGATCGCTATTTCTCCTCCCACCCGCACTGCGCCTTGCTCGCCTCCGGGGCCTCGGTGGGGCTGCCGGACGGACAGATGGGCAACTCCGAGGTGGGACACATGACCATCGGCTCCGGCTGCGTCGTGCGCCAGGACCTGGTAATGATCAATGATGCCATTGCCGACCGAAGCTTCTACCGGGAGCCGGAGCTCTTGGACGCCGTACGCGCCGCCGCCGCCTCGGGTCGCCCCGTCCACCTGATGGGTCTGGTCTCGGATGGGGGGGTCCACAGTCACGTCCAGCACTTGGTGGCCCTGATCAAGCTGTGCAAGCGCGAAGGGGCGACCCCGATGGTGCATATGATCACAGACGGCCGCGACACCCCTCCGCGCTCGGCCCTGAACTACCTCAACTGTCTCAACGAGGCCCTGGAGGCGACCGGCGGGCGCTTTGCCACCGTCATCGGGCGCTACTACTCCATGGATCGGGACAACCGATGGGATCGCACCGAGCTCGCCTGGCGAGCCATGATGGACGGTGAGGGTCGGCGCGCGGCGAACGCCCGGGCGGCCATTGAGGCGGCCTATGCCGCGGACGAGGACGACGAGTTCATCCGTCCCACCGTCCTCCATGGGGCCGTGCCGATCCAGAACGGGGATCAGGTGATCCATTTCAACTTCCGCAAAGACCGCCCCCGCCAGATGGTGTCCGCCTTCTGCCGCAAGGACTTCGACAAGTTCGACCGGCGCGGTGTCACCGAGGTCAAGGTGACCTGCATGATGGAATACGACCCCTGGCTCGGGCTCCCCTTCGCTTTCGATCACGACACTCCCAAGGTCACCCTGGGCCAGATCCTGAGCGACGACGGGCTGCCTCAGTTCCATGCGGCGGAGACGGAAAAGTACGCCCACGTCACCTTTTTCTTCAACGGCGGGCGCGACGACCCCTACCCAGGCGAGGAGCGGCTCATGATCCCCTCGCCCAAGGTGCCCACCTATGACATGAAGCCCGAAATGAGCGCCCCGGAGCTGGCCGCCGCGGTGATCGATACCCTCAAGAGCCGGGCCTTCCCCTTCATCGTGGTCAACTTCGCCAACGGGGACATGGTGGGCCATACGGCCGTGCGGGAGGCGGTGATCGAGGCCGTCCAGGTGTTGGACCGGGAGGTGGGGCGGGTCCTGGACACGGCGGTGGAGTGCGGCTATTCCGTGATCCTCTCCGCCGACCACGGCAACTGCGACGAGATGGTGGACCCGGTGACGGGGGATCCTCACACCCAGCACACCACCTATCCTGTGCCCTGCCTGGTGGTGGACGAGGTCCCCTGGCGGCTCTCCACCGGCGGCGGCATCAAGGACCTCGCCCCCACGGTGCTGAGCCTCATGGGGCTACCGATCCCGCCAGCGATGCACGGGCGTTCCCTGCTCCTGGGACCTGCGACGGTGTGAGGCCGCGAGCACGTTCACCCGCAGCCCAAGGTTGGGCTCCACCGGTGCTTCGGTTCGACCGGGGGTTTGACCGGGCGCGTCGGTATGGGTAGCTTGGCCGCTTTCCTACCGGACCGGAGTCCCGATGCGGCCCTACCTGGACCTGCTGCGAGACGTCGTGGACCACGGCGTCGACAAACCCGACCGCACCGGTGTGGGCACCCGCTCCGTGTTCGGACGCCAGGTGCGTTTCGATCTCGGCGCTGGCTTCCCCCTGGTCACCACCAAGCGGATCCATCTGAAGAGCCTGATCCACGAGCTCCTGTGGTTCCTCTCGGGGTCCACGGACAGCCAGATGCTCAAGGCCGCGGGGGTTTCCATCTGGGACGAATGGGCTGCCCCTGACGGGGATCTGGGGCCCATCTACGGGGCACAGTGGCGCAGCTGGCGCTGCCCGGACGGTCGCACCATCGACCAGCTTGCTGAGCTCATCGCGACCATCCGCGCGCGGCCCGACTCCCGACGTCTGGTGGTTTCCGCCTGGAACCCGGCGGACCTGCCAGACGAGACCCGGAGTCCCCAGGCGAACGTCGCGGCCGGGCGCATGGCGCTCGCCCCCTGTCACTGCCTCTTCCAGTTCTACGTGGCGCAGGGGCGGCTCTCCTGCCAGCTCTACCAGAGGAGCGCCGACCTCTTTCTCGGCGTCCCTTTCAACATCGCGAGCTATGCCCTGCTCACCCATTTGGTGGCCCAGCAGTGCGACCTCGCGGTCGGCGATTTCGTGCACAGCTTCGGGGACCTTCACCTCTACCGGAATCACCTGACCCATGACATCGTGTTCGCCCAGCTCGCCCGAGAGCCCAGGCCCCTGCCGCGCCTTCGGCTCAAGCGCCGCCCCGCGAGCCTGTTCGACTACCGCTTCGAGGATATCGAGATCCGGGATTACGAGCCCCACCCGGCCATCCGCGCCCCAATCGCCGTCTGAGACGGGGCGAACCTGATGGAGCTCCTGCAAGACCTGCTGAAGGACTACGGTCTCTTCCTGGCCAAGACCCTGACCCTGCTCCTGGCCGCCGGGCTCCTGATCCTGCTGGCCGCGCGGGCTCGCCGATCCTTCATCAGTCCCGAGGGCGAGCGACTGGAGATCCTGGACCTCAACGCCCGCTACCAGGACCTGGCACGGGCGGTGAAGGAGTCCTCCCTGCCCAAGAAGGCCTTCCGTGCCTACCTCAAGGCCGAGCGCAAGCGGGAGAAGGCCCGCGCCAAGGCGCGAGCCGAGACCGACGGCCGCAAGCGACTCTTCGTCATCGACTTCAACGGAGATATTCGGGCCAGCGAGGTGGCGGCCCTACGCATGCTGGTCACCACGATCCTGCTGGACCACCGGGAGGGGGACGCAGTGCTGGTGCGCCTGGAGAACGCCGGCGGGACCGTGACCGAGCACGGGCTCGCGGCGTCCCAGCTCGCGCGCTTGCGTGCCCGGGGCGTTCATCTCACGGTAGCCGTCGACAAGGTGGCTGCCAGCGGCGGTTATCTCATGGCCTGCGTGGCGGACCGCGTCGTGGCTGCCCCCTTCGCCATCCTGGGCTCCATCGGGGTGCTGGCGGAGCTGCCCAACTTCCATCGGCTCCTGGAGCGTAACGGGGTGGACTTCGAGCTGCACACCGCCGGGGAGTACAAGCGCACCCTGACCCTGTTCGGTGAGAACACGGATGCCGCCCGCCAGAAGCTCAAGGAGCAACTCGAGGAGACCCATGCCCTGTTCAAGGGTTTCGTGGCCGAGTATCGACCCGACCTGGATCTGGGGCGGGTGGCTACGGGCGAGTACTGGCACGGCCAGCGGGCGCTGGAGCTGGGTCTGGTGGACGCCATCCAGACCAGCGACGACCTGCTGCTGGAGCGCAGCGAGACCACGGACCTCTGGCACCTCAAGTACAGCGCCCGCAAGAAGCCCCTGGAGCGCCTGCTCTCCAGTATCCAGGGCCTGGTCGGCGGCCGGATCGGATCACTGACCGGGTTTTAACCGCGATACCTCTCACAGTGGGTGAGGAGTCCCATGTCCCAAGCGCCTAGCGATCTCGTGGTCCATGTCCAACTGCCCAAGGGGTGGTCAGCTCCGCTCTATGTCCATTCTTGGGATAGGAGGCCCGGGGGGCCGTCCAGCGGCTGGCCCGGCGAGCCCCTGGAGGTTGAGTCCGGACGGCCTGGCTGGTATCGCTACCGGTTCCCCGAGACCCGCTCGCTCTGGCTGGTCATCTCCGATGCGCGGGGACACCAGACCCCCGACCACTTTCGGGACCGCGACGGCTGGCTCGATGCCAAGGGTCAGTGGCACGATCTGGACCCCGAGGCTGGCACCGCCGACCCTGCGTCTGCGGCGTCCCCGTCCGCCCCGGGTGTGCCAGAAGAGACACCGCCGCGACCCAACCCGGCGCCAGCCGTTCTGGCGCCCGTCGCCGAGCGTGTCGATTTCCGGGAGGAGACCATCTACTTCCTGATCACCACCCGCTTCTACGACGGGGACCCGTCCAACAATTTTTTCTGCCGGGACCGCATCCGCTTCGATGCCGCCGGAAACGCCGTCGACCCCCACTGGCGGGGGGATTTCAAGGGCCTGATGCAGCATCTGGATTACATCCGGGACCTGGGCTTCTCCGCCATCTGGATCACCCCGCCGGTGGAGAACCGCTCGGGGCTCGACTACCACGGCTACCACCCCTACGACTGGACCCGCATCGACCCACGTCTCGAGTCCCCCGGGGCGACCTACCAGGACCTGATCGACGCGGCCCACGCCAAGGGCATCAAGATGATCCAGGACGTGGTGGTCAACCATTCCTGCCAGTACGGGGTCCGCGGTCAGGCCCACATCGACCACCTGCCCATCAAATACTATGTGCCCCAGGGTTCGGAGCAGGGGCGGGTGGACCATGGACCCTACCAAGGCAACCTGGGCAACTACGCCTGGCCCAATCGGGACGATATCGATAACCCGGTCGCACCGGACTGGTGGCGAGAACGGCATGTCACGGACCCGGAAGGTCGGGAGCCACTGGTCGATCCCCTGACCGGCGAGCAGGTGCCCAAGCCAGGCTACCGTCCGGGCCGCTTCTTCGGCGTCGAGGCCAACACCCTGGATCCTCACTGGTTCCACCAGGAGGGCTTCATCTGCGGAGGCGACTGGGAGAGCGCCCACCCCCTGCAGCACAAGCACCTGGCGGGGGACTGCATCGACCTCGCCACCGAGCGGCAGAACGTCAAGGACTACCTCATCGGGGCCATCAACCGTTATCTGGACATGGGCGTGGATGCCCTGCGCATCGACACCGTCAAGCACGTGGAGCGGGACAACCTGCTCGAATACGTCAATGCCTGGAAGGCCCACAAGCCCGGCCTCTTCGTCTTCGGCGAGAACCTGGTCAAGGGCTACGGCTGGGGCGATCTGGGTGGAGGCGACAATGGGCCCTCCCAGATCCGGCCCTGGTGGTATACGCGGTTAGGCGATGACCCACGGGACCCCAAATCCGGAGGCGATTCAGGCTTCTCGGTCCTGGACTTCGGGCTCTTTTCCACCTTTCGCGACACGGTCAGCAAGGGGACCTATGAAGGGACCGGCCAGATCCTCTCGATGGACTGGATCTACGGGGACGTGACCCGGCTGGTCACCTTCCTCCAGAACCACGACGTGGGGCCGGACAACGACTTCAAGTACCGATTCAAGGGCGAGGACTGGAAGGCGGCGGCCGCCTACAACCTGATCTGGACGGCCAGGGGCATCCCCTGCCTCTACTTTGGGGAGGAAATCGCCTTCATGCGCGGCGCCCCCCAGGACGTGGAGGGTGAGCGGGATACCCTGGACCAGACCGGGCGGGCCTATTACGGCGACCACCTGACCGAGGAGCGCATCGCGGAGACTCAAGGACATCCACTCTACCGGCACATCCGCCGCCTGAACCAGATCCGCCGGGCCATCCCGGCCCTCCAGAAGGCCCCCATGACCCGGGTGGCGGAGTGGGGGAGCGGCATGAGCTTCGTGCGCGACCTGGCGCCAGGGGAGGGGGGCGCTGGCAGCTACGCGGTCATCGGCCTCGCCATCGGCTCTGATCAGCAGATCCGGGTCGACGGGGTCCGTGACGGGACCTACCGGGACGCCGTCACCGGCGCCGAGCTCCGGGTCAGCGGCGGCCACATCGCCTTCCCGGTACGCGCGAACTCCGCCGGCATCTATGTCCTGGACGGTTTCGGCCAGATCGGCGAGGACGGTCCCTACCTGCGGTGATCTCCCGTGGTTGTGTCGGAGCGCCGGGCCGGCGTGGTTCCACCTTGCGGACGCTTCCGACGCCGGACAGGTCCCGCCCGACCTATACTGCCGCCCAACCAATACTGAGTTAGCCCTCCCAGGTACTCCCCCATGGACGAGCCAGGCGAAGTCATCGAGCCTCCGCGCAAGCGCCCCCGCGGCATCTATTTGTTGCCCAACCTGTTCACCACGGCGGCACTCTTCGCCGGCTTTTATGCGGTGCTGGCGGCCGCGGCCGGTCGTTTCGAGGCGGCCGCCCTGGCGGTCTTCGCGGCGATGCTGCTGGACGGGTTCGACGGCCGGGTGGCACGCTTGACTCATACCCAGACCGCCTTCGGCGCCGAGTACGACAGCCTCTCCGACATGGTGGCCTTCGGTGTGGCACCGGCCTTGGTGGCCTATCACTGGGCCCTGGGGGGGCTCGGCAAGGTGGGCTGGCTCGCGGCCTTCATCTACACGGCGGCGGCGGCCCTGCGGCTCGCCCGCTTCAACACCCAGGCCGCCACCACGGACAAGCGATACTTCCAGGGGCTGCCGAGCCCCTCGTCGGCGGCCATCGTGGCCGGCGCGGTGTGGATCGGCGCTGACCAGGGGATTGACCCGGCCGACGTGGCCTGGCTCATGGCCCTGGTCACGGTCGCCGCGGGCCTGCTCATGGTCAGCAACTTTCGCTATTTCAGCTTCAAGCAGTTGAACCTACAGGGTCGGGTTCCCTTCATGCTGGCGGTTGGGGTGATGCTGGCCGTGGCCCTGATCGTGATCCACCCTCCGGTGATCCTGTCCCTCGGCTTTTTGCTCTACGCGATCTCAGGGCCTGTCTGGACCCTGGTGAGCTTGCGCCAACGACGCGCCCGGCGGCGCGGGCGCCGACCGGGGCAGGGGACGGACGGGGT
>JBGSUY010000014.1:0-4033 GCA_041753195.1 Chromatiaceae bacterium | reverse complement strand
CCGGCCGGGCCCGGCCGTTTCGAGCTCTTGGCGGTGGTGGAGGTCGACGCCGCGGAGGGCGGCGAGGTCCGGCTGGGCGAGCAGGGTCCGCTGCTTCGCCTGCGCCCCCCGCCCTATGGATTTCCCCAGGGCTAGGGCCAGTCCGGGGATTTGGCGAAGGTCCGGATGGACCTGGACCGGCCGCCCGGGTGTCAATCCTCCGGCCGCAGATGGGGGAACAGCAGCACGTCGCGGATCGAGGGGGAGTCAGTGAACAGCATCACCAGGCGGTCGATGCCGATCCCCTCGCCAGCCGTGGGCGGCAGCCCATACTCCAGGGCGCGGATATAGTCCGCATCGTAAAACATGGCCTCCTCGTCGCCGGCCGCCTTCTGCTCCACCTGGCGGCGGAACCGCTCCGCCTGATCGTCGGGGTCATTGAGCTCCGAGAAGCCGTTCGCGATCTCCCGGCCACCGACGTAGAGCTCGAAGCGATCGGTCACCAGGGGATTGGCATCGTTGCAACGCGCCAGGGGTGAGATCTCCGTGGGATACTCGGTGATGAAGGTCGGCTGGAGCAGTTGAGACTCCCCCGTGTGCTCGAAGATCTCCACCTGCAGCCGGCCCAGGCCCCAGTCCTCCTTCACGTGGATGCCGAGGTGGCGGGCGAGGGCGCGGGTCGCGCCCCAATCATCCAGGACCGCGGCATCGACCCCCGGGTTGAATCGCAGCACCGCGTCCCGCACCGACAGGCGCTCGAACGGCGTGGCGAGATCCAGCTCGATACCCTGGTAGACGAGCTTGGTGGTACCCAGCACCGACGCCGCCATGCGCCGGAACAGGTCCTCCGTCAGGTCCATCAGGTCCCGATAGTCCGCGTAGGCCTGATAGAGCTCCAGCATGGTGAACTCAGGATTGTGGCGGGTGGAGAGGCCCTCGTTTCTGAAGTTGCGGTTGATCTCATAGACCCGCTCGAATCCCCCCACCACCAGGCGCTTGAGATAGAGCTCCGGGGCGATGCGCAGGTAGAGATCCATCCCCAGGGCGTTGTGGTGGGTGACAAAGGGCCGCGCCACCGCTCCCCCGGGGATCACCTGCATCATGGGTGTCTCCACCTCCAGATAGCCTTGGCGGTTCAGGTAGTCCCGGATGAACTGGATGATGGCGGTGCGGGTGCGGAAGGTGGCCCGGGTGGACTCGTTGACGATCAGGTCCACATAGCGTTGGCGGTAGCGGGTCTCCATGTCCGCCAGACCGTGCCACTTCTCCGGCAGGGGACGCAGGGCCTTGGTCAGGAGGCGCAGTGCATCGCAGCGGATCGACAGCTCACCGGTCTTGGTCTTGAAGAGGGTCCCCTCGGCGGCCAGGATGTCGCCGATGTCCAGATCCCGCTTATAGGCGGCATAGGCCTCCTCACCCAACAGCTCCCGCTGGACGAAGAGCTGGATGCGCCCGGACATATCCTGGAGGTGGGAGAAGCTCGCCTTGCCCATGATGCGGCGGCTCATGAGGCGACCGGCCACCCGCACCCGAATGGCCTGACCCTCCAGCACCTCGGCCTCAGTCCCGCCGTGGGCCCCATGGAGCTCGCCAGCCAGGGCATCGCGCCGGTAGTCGTTGGGAAAGGCGGTGCCCCGGGCCCGCAGTTGGGCCAGCTTGTCCCGCCGCTGGGCGATCAGCTTGTTCTCGTCCTGATGGTCTGGGGCCTGCCCTGGGGCCGCCTGATCACCGCCCGCAATCGGGTCACTCATTGCCTACGATCTCCCTGCCGCTAGAGCCCGCTCTTCAGGCTGGCCTCGATGAAGGGGTCCAGATTGCCGTCGAGCACGGACTGGGTGTTGGCAATCTCCACATTGGTGCGCAAATCCTTGATCCGCGACTGATCGAGCACATAGGAGCGGATCTGGCTCCCCCACCCGATGTCCGACTTAGTGTCCTCCACCGCCTGTTGGCTGTCCTGGCGCTTCTTCATCTCCAGCTCGTAGAGCTTGGCCTTGAGCTGGCGCATGGCCTGGTCCTTGTTCTTGTGCTGGGAACGGTCGTTCTGGCACTGGACCACGATACCCGTGGGGTTGTGGGTGATGCGCACCGCCGACTCGGTGCGGTTCACGTGCTGTCCGCCCGCGCCACTCGCCCGATAGACGTCGATACGCAGATCCGCCGGGTTGATCTCCACCTCCACCGTGTCGTCAATCTCCGGGGAGACGAAGACCGCCGCGAAGGAGGTATGCCGGCGGTTTCCGGAATCGAAGGGGGACTTGCGCACCAGCCGGTGCACCCCGGTCTCGGTGCGCAACCAGCCGAAGCAGTAATCCCCCTCGAAGCGGACCGTGGCCGATTTGATCCCGGCCACCTCGCCGGGGGACACCTCCATCAGCTCCGTCTTGAAGCCGCGCCGCTCGCCCCAGCGCAGATACATGCGTAGCAGCATCTCGGCCCAGTCCTGGGCCTCGGTGCCACCGGAGCCCGCCTGGACGTCCAGAAAGGCGTTGCTCGCATCCATCTCGCCGGAGAACATCCGCCGAAACTCGAGCCCCGCCACCCGCTGCTCGAAGCGCTCCAGGTCCCGGGCAAGGTCGTTCAGGGTCGCCTCGTCGGACTCCTCGGCGGCAAGGGCCAAGAGGCCGTCCGCGTCCGCGAGCCCGGCGTCGAGCTCGTCCATGGTAATGACCACCGCCTCCAGGGCGGCCCGCTCCTTTCCCAAGGTCTGGGCCCGCTCCGGGTCGCCCCACACCTTCGGGTCCTCCAGCTCCCGAAGGACCTCGGTCAGGCGGTCTTTGCGCTCCGCGTAGTCAAAGATACCCCCGTAGGGAGTCGATGCGCCCCTTCAACTCGTTGATCTTGTGTGCGATTGGGTTGATATCGAGCATGACCGATCCTCGTTGAACAAGCTGCTAAGTATAGCCAGAGCAGCCGGCCAAGCGCCATGGCCCGCACGCCCACAGCCTCGGTTGACCGACGGCCCTCGGTCCCTCGCCAGTCGTCTATACTTCTCCGCAGGTCAATCAACCGTATCCGACCCCACTCATGGCACGCCTACCGCGATTCGTCTTGCCCGGCTATCCCCAGCATGTGATCCAGCGCGGCAACAACCGCCAGCAAATCCTCTTCGAGGAGCAGGACTACTGGTTCCTGTGGGAGAAGATCGGCGCGGCGGCGGACAAGTTTCAGTGTCAGGTCCACGCCTACGTGCTGATGCCCAATCACTTCCATCTACTGCTGACCCCTTTGAGCGAGGACGGCATCGGCAAGCTGATGCAGTACGTCGGGCGCTACTATGTCCAGTTCTTCAACGGCCGCTATGACCGCACCGGCACCCTGTGGGAGGGCCGCTACCGGGGCACCCTGGTGGACCCCGCCAAGCTGTTGATCCCGGTGAGCCGCTACGTGGAGTCGAACCCGGTGCGCCACGGGCTGGTGAAGGAGCCTGGCGACTATGCCTGGTCCAGCTATGGGGCCAATGCACTGGGCAACGATGACCCCTTGGTCAAGCCCCACCCCGCCTACGAGAAGCTGGGGCGCAGCCACAAGGCACGCCAGACCGCCTATGCGAAGGGGTTCGCGACACCGCCGGACGAGGCCCTCCTGACCCGCATCCGTGACGCCACCAACAAGGCCTGGGTACTAGGGGATGCCGCCTTCTGCCAGGAGGTCGAGCAGCAACTCAACCGACGCGCCTCCCCCCGTCCGCGTGGGGGCGATCGGCGCTCGGCGGCGTATCGCCGGGCCACCGGACGGCTCTGAGCCCCGCGCGTCGGCACCGCCACCCCAGGATCGGGTGCAAAGTAACGCGTATCGACGCCAAGCCTGACCACGGAGATCTGCGCCGGATCGAAGCCCTGCTCGGCAAGGAACGGTATCTGCGTCTTTGAGACCACCGAAATGCGATCGAAACTCTTCCAACATTTGAAGTGTCCAAGAACCTTTAGCTGACGCCGCGCGGAAGAGTGAAACGTGCCTACCACGCGCCCGCCCTCTTTCCGGAACAGACCCGGCCAACGCGGCGACGCAAACTCACCCCAGAGAAAATGAACCAAGGGAGAATCCCCCTCCA
>JBGSUY010000013.1:0-1551 GCA_041753195.1 Chromatiaceae bacterium | reverse complement strand
CGGGGCCACCCCAATCTCCCGGCCCACCTGCAGCACCTGGGCCCCCAGCCGCTCGGCCTCCCGGCGCAGCCGCTCCGGGGCGTCCGGCTGCCCGATGACCGCTGGCCGATTGGACCTGAAGATCCCCGCCTTCTCGGCGGCGATGGCATCCAGGCTGTCTCCCAGCCAGTCCTGGTGGTCATGTCCCACCGAGGTGACCACGGACACCTCGGCGTCGATCAGGTTGACGGCGTCCAACCGCCCCCCCAGCCCGACCTCCAGGACCGCCAGGTCGGGCTTTGCCTCGGCGAAGAGGCTCAGGGCGGCCAGGGTGCCGAACTCGAAGTAGGTGAGTGCCGTGTCGCCCCGGACCTCCTCGATCCGCTCGAAGGCACCGCACAGGTCGGCATCCTCCACCGGAACGCCGGCGATCCGGATCCGCTCGTTGTAGTGCAGCAAATGGGGTGAGCTGTAGCTGGCGATGCGGTAACCGGCCGCCTCGCCCATGGCCTCGACCAGGGCCAAACAGGAGCCCTTGCCATTGGTCCCGCCCACGGTGATGACCGGGAAACCCAGGTCTCCGGGTCCGATCCGAGACCAGACCCTGGCCACCCGATCGAGCCCCAGCTCCATGCGCCTGGGGTTGAGGGTGGACTGCCAGAGAAGCCAGTCGTGGAGCGTCTTCAATGACGCGGGCGGCGCATCAGGATAGCCAGCAGCTCGGCAATGTGCTCCCGTAGGTCCCGGCGGTCCAGGATCATGTCCAGGGCCCCCTTCTCAAGCAGGAACTCGCTGCGCTGAAAGCCGTCGGGAAGCTTCTCGCGCACCGTCTGCTCGATGACCCGGGGCCCCGCGAACCCGATCAGGGCACCCGGCTCGGCGATGTTAATGTCGCCGAGCATCGCCAGGCTCGCCGAGACGCCCCCCATGGTCGGGTCGGTCATGACCGAGACGAAGGGCAGCCCCTGCTCGCGAAGCCGCGCAAGCGCCGCGCTTGTCTTTGCCATCTGCATCAGGGAGAACAGGCTCTCCTGCATGCGGGCCCCGCCGCTCGCGGAGAAGCACACCAGGGGGCAGTCCTGCTCCAGGGCGGCGTCCACCCCGCGCACGAAACGCTCCCCTACCACCGAGCCCATGGAGCCCGCCATGAACTCGAACTCGAAGGCGGCCGCCACCAGGGGCGCGCCCTTGAGCCGGCCGCGCAGGACCACCAGGGCCTCCTTCTCGCCGGACTGCTTCTGGGCCTGGACCAGGCGGTCCTTGTATTTCTTCAGGTCCTTGAACTTGAGCGGGTCCAGAGACTCCAGGTCCCCTCCGATCTCCTCACGGGGCTCGGGGTCAAGGAAGCTCTCCAACCGACGCCGCGCGCGAATCCGGTTGTGGTGGGTGCACTTGGGACACACCTCCAGGTTCCGCTCCAGCTCCGCCCGGTAGAGGATGGCGTTGCAGCCGGGACACTTGGCCCAGATCCCCTCCGGCACCGCCCGCTTGTGGCTGGCCTCGGTGCGGATCCGGCTCGGCATCAGCTTCTCAAACCAGCTCATTCGTTTTTCTCAGTTATTTCTACGGACA
>JBGSUY010000012.1:0-8827 GCA_041753195.1 Chromatiaceae bacterium | reverse complement strand
TGGGACGGCGGCCGGTGCCTGGGGCGCCTCCGCCTCCTCCGGGGAGGTGGAGGCGTCGGTGGCACCCCCCGCTTCCGGGCTCAGGGTCAGGATCGGATCACCGCGATTGAGCGTGTCGCCAACCTTGACGGCAACAGACTGCACCACCCCGGCCCGAGGCGATGGGATCTCCATGGTGGCCTTGTCGCTCTCCAGGGTGAGGAGTGATTGGTCCACCGAAACGCGCTCGCCGGGGGAGACCAGGATCTCGATCACCGGGATGTCATGGAAATCGCCGATGTCCGGCAGGGTCACGGTCACCGGCTCACCGACGCCCTGGTCGGGCCCTGGCGAGGGGACCGATGTGGGAGCTACTGTGGGGGCCAGCGTCGGTGCAGGCGGCTCCGGTTCCGCGGTTGGGGACAGGGAGGACCCCGACGGCGCAGCCGCTGCTGGCGCTTCCTCAACCCCAACCCCTTCGGTCTGCCCTTCCGTCGGGCCATCGGCCTGCCCATAGGTTTCCAGGCGAAACAGAGGGCTGCCCTGGCTGACCTTATCCCCCACCTTCACCAGGACCTCCACGATCACACCCCCTTTGGGGGCGGGGATCTCCATGGTGGCCTTGTCGCTCTCCAGGGTGAGGAGGGACTGCTCCGGCTCGATGCGCTCCCCCGGAGCCACCAGGATCTCGATGACGGGGATCTCCGAGAAGTCCCCGACGTCGGGCAGCAGGATTGATTCGACGGTTGCCACGCTGTGATCTCCTCTTGAGCGCTTGCCAGGACCGGGCCTGTCAGACCGTGAGGGGGTTGGGCTTTTCCGGGTCGATCCGGTATTTTTGGATCGCCTGGGAGACCGTCGCGCTGGGGATCTCTCCTTCGTCGGCGAGTGCCTTGAGGGCGGCCACCGCCACGTAGTAACGATTGACCTCGAAGAATTTGCGAAGCTGGCTGCGCATGTCGCTGCGACCGAAGCCGTCGGTGCCGAGCACCAGGTAGCGGCGCGGGACATAGGGGCGGATCTGGTCCGCGTAGGCGCGCATATAGTCCGTGGCGGCAACGACGGGCCCGCGGGTACCGGCGAGCTGCGCCTCCACGTAGGTGGTGCGCTGCGCCTGATCGGGGTGTAGCAGGTTCCAGCGCTCCGCGTCCATGCCCTCGCGCCGCAGCTCATTGAAGCTGGTGACGCTCCATACGGCGGCCCCCACATCGAAGTCCCGGGCCAAGAGCTCGGCCGCGGCCAGCACCTCGCGCAGGATGGTCCCGGCGCCCAGGAGTTGGACCCGGTGGGCCCGCTCCTCGCCGCGATAGACCCGGTACATGCCCTTCAGGATGCCCGGCTGGACCCCCTCCGGCATGGCCGGCTGGAGATAGTTCTCGTTCATCGTGGTGATGTAGTAGAAGCAGCGCTCCTGGTCCTGGTACATGCGCCGCAGTCCGTCCTGGACGATGACCGCCAGCTCGTAGGCGTAGGCGGGGTCATAGGCGACGCAGTTGGGGATGGTGGCCGCCACCAGGTGGCTATGGCCGTCCTGGTGCTGGAGCCCCTCGCCCGCCAGAGTGGTGCGCCCGGCGGTGCCGCCGATCAGGAAGCCCCGGGCCTGCATGTCGCCGGCGGCCCAGGCCAGGTCGCCGACCCGCTGGAAGCCGAACATCGAATAGTAGATGTAGAAGGGGATCATGCTCTGGCCGTGGTTCGCGTAGGCGGTGGCCGCCGCGATCCAGGACGACATGGCCCCGGCCTCGTTGATCCCTTCCTGGAGGATCTGACCCTTCTTGTCTTCCCGGTAGTACATGACCTGGTCCGCGTCCACCGGCTCGTAGAGCTGGCCCACGGAGGAGTAGATGCCAAGCTGACGGAACATGCCCTCCATCCCGAAGGTGCGGGCCTCGTCCGGCACGATGGGGACGATGTACTTGCCGATCTCCTTGTCTCGCAGGCAGATGGTCATGATCCGCACCAGGGCCATGGTGGTGGACATCTCCTTGTCTCCGCTGCCCTCTAGGAGGGGCTCGAAGGCGTCGAGACCCGGGACCGTCAAGGCGGGCGCCTCGTCCCGGCGAGCTGGGAGGTAGCCGCCCAGGCGCTCACGGACCTCGTGGATGTATTTGCACTCCTCGCTGTCCGCTGGGGGCTTGTAGAAGGGTGCCGCGCCGATCTGATCGTCGGAGATCGGGATGTTGAAGCGGTCCCGGAAGGCCTTGAGGGCCGCCTCACCCATCTTCTTCTGGGAGTGGGTGATGTTCATCCCCTCGCCGGCCACCCCCATCCCGTAACCTTTCACCGTCTTGGCGAGGATCACCGTGGGCTTACCCGTGGTCCGGGTGGCGGCCGCGTAGGCCGCATAGACCTTGACCGGGTCGTGGCCGCCACGGTTGAGGCGCCAGATGTCCTCGTCGGTCATGTTGGCGACCATCTCCTTGAGCTCGGGGTATTTGCCGAAAAAGTGCTCGCGGGTGTAGGCACCACCCTTGGCCTTGTAGGCCTGGTAGTCGCCGTCGACGCACTCCTCCATGCGCTTGAGCAGCAGGCCCTGCTTGTCCCGGGCGAGGAGTGGGTCCCAGTAGCTGCCCCAGATCACCTTGATGACGTTCCAGCCGGCCCCCCGGAAGACCGCCTCCAGCTCCTGGATGATCTTGCCGTTGCCCCGTACTGGACCGTCCAGCCGCTGCAGGTTGCAGTTGACCACGAAGATCAGGTTGTCCAACCGCTCCCGGGCCGCCAGCGAGATGGCGCCCAGGGATTCCGGCTCGTCCATCTCTCCGTCCCCGAGGAAGGCCCAGACACGTCGCCCTTGGGTATTCGCGATCCCTCGATCGTGCAGGTAGCGCATGAAGCGCGCCTGATAGATGGCCATGATGGGACCGAGACCCATCGAAACCGTCGGGAACTGCCAGAAGCCGGGCATGAGCCAGGGGTGGGGATAGGAAGAGAGTCCGTTGCCGTCCACCTCCTGGCGGAAGTTGTAGAGCTGCTCCTCGCTGATGCGGCCCTCGAGGTAGGCGCGGGCATAGATCCCGGGGGCGGAATGGCCCTGGATGAAGATCAGGTCGCCGCCGTGGTCCTTGTTGCGCGCGTGGAAGAAGTGGTTGTAGCCGATGTCAAACAGGGTGGCGCTGGAGGCAAAGGAGGAGATATGACCCCCAAGCTCCGTCGACAGCCGGTTGGCCTGGACGACCATGGCCATGGCGTTCCAGCGCACGAAGGAGCGGATGCGCCGCTCCATGGCCCGGTCCCCGGGGAAGCGCTCCTGCTGCTGGACGGGGATGGTGTTGAGATAGGCGGTGTTGGCGCTGTAGGGGAGGTAGGCCCCGGAGCGGCGCGCCTTGTCAATGAGCCGCTCCAGCAGGAAGTGGGCGCGCTCGACGCCTTCGTTCTCCAGCACGGCCTCGAGGGCGTCCAGCCACTCCTGGGTCTCCTGGGGGTCGATGTCGGGCTTCTGGTTCATGGCGGTTCCCGGAAGGCGGCCTCGGCGGTTTCGATGCGGTCGCAGCCGGCGCGGCCTGGATCGCGACGACGCCCGAGTATACCAGTGGGTTGGAGACCGAATGCTAAGAATTCGGTCCCTCAATACCATCCAAGGGGAATGAGTCCGCGGCCAGCGGGAGGGCGGGCGATTGAGCAAGACCGTGCCCGCAGCCGAAGGCCATTACCGGGGGGTCGGCTCGATGACCACCTCGACGCGGCGCTGACGGGCCGCCGTGACCCCCTGGTCCTTGGGCAGCGGTGCGTCCTTCCCCATTCCCTGACTGGAGAGTCGCTGCTCGGCCACACCTTGCCGCACGAGATAGGCCGCCACCGCGTGCGCCCGGGAAAGCGACAGGCGCCGGTTGTACTCCGCCGAGCCCGAGTCATCCGTGTGGCCGATGAGGGTAATCCGGACATCCGGGTTTCGGACCAGAGCCTTCGCAAGGGGGGCAAGCACCCGCTCTGCCTGATCCGGCAATCGGGCGCTGCCGCGGGCGAATGGGACCTCCTCCCCAAGGTCCAGGGTGAGCCTTCCGTCCCCAAGGCCACGGGCTTGGAGTCCGATGCTGTGCAGGTCTACTTCCAGGGATGGAATGCTACCGCCACCAACCCGGGCCTCGGGTAGGCCAAGTTCGCTAGGGGTTGGACGCGGGGTCTCGGACTCGGCTAAGGGTACGGCATTGCCGGGTGCGTCAGTGCCAACTCGGTCGGGTGTACTTCGCTCCCACTGATCAGCGGCGCGCGGCGCAGGTTCCGCGAGGGAAAGAGTCGCCTGGTCTCGGGTTGTGGGTTCTTGAGTTGACGTTGGATCGTCATCTCCTGACTCGGCGAGCGCCGGTGAACCGCCGGCGCCCACCTCTAAAGCGGGCACCCCAATGGGGCCTGTATGCGCAATCGTCTCAGACTCCGGACGACCCCTGGCTGCAGGCTCGTTCGGCACAGGATGGATTGGCAAGAGCGCCGAGTCGCTCGTTGCGGTTTCGGCGAACCCAGCCTCGGGAGCCAGGGTGTCGTCCCTCACCGATGGGTCGGGGACGATACCGGCAGAACTCTCCTCGCCCGCCGCTGGGGCCCTAGGCTCGGGAGCCGGGCGGGTTGGGGCATCGCCGCCAGGGCCGGGGACGGCGGGGCCTGAGTCCGCGATCGTCTGGCCGGAGAGCGACCTGAGCTCGTCTGTGACCGTATCTGCGAGCTGGCCTATCTGGGCGCCCAATTCATCGAGATTTTTCCCCTGCAACATGAAGACGAGGCCCCCGACACCGAGCAGAAGGGCCGCTGCCGCTGCGTAGGGCCAGAAGCCGAGATGCTGCTTCCTGACTGTGCCGTAGCTCAAGGACGCCTCTGGCCGCATCTTCGGTCCTGAGGTGCCTAAAGCCGAGGCGGATGCGGCGCCTATGGGTTCCTCTCGAGAATGGTGCGCCGCGAAAGGGTCCGGTATCGATTCGGAACGGGGCTGGTCGTTGTCTGCAACCTCGAACAGACCCCATGGGTCCTCGGTTTTGTCTCCCTTGAGCTGGTTTTCCTGCGCGAAAGGGAGGGGGGTGGACCCCGCCGGAGGTGCCACGGACACTGCGCCAGTCGCCCGGGTCGCGTCTGCGTCGGTGCTTTCGGATGACATACCGGGCATGGATGCAGCTTGGTCCGGGGAACTCCTCCGATCGCTGGCGAACAGCCCTGGTAGTGGGGCCGGTGTCTCAGGATCCGCGCGGAGGTCTTCGATCTCGGACAACGCTGCCGAGGTAGAGCCCTTTGCTGGGGAGCCGAGTGGCTCCCCATCGGTGTGCTCCATGAACTCGTCATGGAATTCCCCGATGACCAGCCGCGCGTCGCCGCCCGTGAGGCGATGAATCTCCTCAACGCTGCCGTGAAGCAGCAGGCGATCGCAAACCTTGTTGATGAGTCGTGGTATTCCGCCGCTGGCCTCATAGATCAGGCGCAAGGCCTCCGCCTCATAGACCGGGTCCCCTGACCAGCCAGCGCACAGGAGTCGATGGCGGATGTAGGCTCGGGTTTCTACGAGATCCAAGGGGTCAAGATGGCACGCAGCCACGATCCGTTGCTGGAGCTGCTCGAGGCTGCGGTGTCGGATGATGTCCCGCAGGGATTCCTGACCGACCAGGAAGATTTGTATTAGGGCTCTCGCGCCCCGCTGCAAGTTCGTGATTAGTCGCAGCTCCTCGAGCGACCGGCTGGAGAGGTTTTGGGCCTCGTCCACGACAAGGATCGCTGTACCAGCGCTTTCCGGTCTGCCGCTCAAGAACTCTCCGAGGCCGTGCACCAAGGTCGCCTTATCGACACCCTTGGCAGGGAGTCCAAACGCATAGGTGACGAGCCGTAGGAGGTCATCCGCATCGAGCTGAGTGCTATCGATCCGGGCGACCAGCCGTCGACGGGAGCCCAAATCGCCCAACAAATCCTGGATCAAGGTGGTCTTTCCCATTCCAGGACGGCCGGTTACCACGAGGAAGCCCTCGCCGCGCGTGACGGCGTACTGCATGTAGGCCTTCGCCCGGTTGTAACTCCGGTGGCGATAGCAGAAGTGAACGTCGGGACTCAGTCCGAAAGGCGGCTGGGTGAATCCATAAAACGCTTCGTACATTGCTGATACACGCTCCTTGACGGGGTTTTGTGGGGCCTGGCCCGGGCCGGCTCCCAAAGCGAAGGGCCAGGGACTCATCAGGAGAGCGAGCCCCTCGAAATCATGCCCGGTTCAAAAATGGGCCTCTGCTACCCTCGGCAAGCTGCCCAACGGTGGTCTTTGGGCAAATCCTGCTTCGTTGCCAAAAGTATCACTGGTTGCCCCTCTCCGTCCGGTCCATGAGTTACGCCCTGTCGAGCCTTGAGGCGACATCGGATGCGCCGGGACCGACTGTCCGAGGCCGTTTTGCGGAGTCCCACCAGCACCTCTCCGCCAAGCGGTATGAAAGGGCCACGATGGTCAGGGACGCCACCTGGGCTAGCGTGATGGCACAACCCGGTGGCCAACAGAGGGACCCCAGGATGCCCTCCCGGCCGGCGCGGACTCCGAGCCGGACTAGCCGTAGGATGGGCTCGTGCCATGGTTAGTAGCTGTAGCTGAAGAACGCCGGGAACGCGAGGAGGGGGCTGCCGCGGCATCTCCGGAGGATCAGGGTCGCGCGGGCCGCCGCCAGTACCAGGAGGGCCGAGCCGATGAGGACCAAGGGCATCCCGAGACTACGCCACGCGGCCCCCTGGATTCATGCCGTTACCACTCGGACACAGCCCGGGGCGGGACAAGCAAGAGGGCACCCGCCGGGGAACTAGGCAGCGGCGGCCCCCTGGACCCTGCGTGGCGACTGGACCAGCAGCTCATCGGGGACGGGATCCCGCTCCCAGTGGATGGGGTCCGGGCTGAAGAATGCCTTCTCCAACTGGGTCACGTGATCCTTCAGCGGCGAGGGACAGCGGCCGGCGAGACG
Organism: Chromatiaceae bacterium; assembly: GCA_041753195.1. GTDB lineage: Bacteria > Pseudomonadota > Gammaproteobacteria > Chromatiales > Chromatiaceae > Thiodictyon. The sequence continues at coordinate 1,940 of JBGSUY010000012.1, read as the reverse complement.
CGCCAGGTTTCCCGGCGGGTCCTGGGGCCAGCGCAGCCGCCCCCAGTTGAGCAGGGCCTCCCGCGCGCCATTGCCATCACCCCGCTGATAGGCGGCGCGGACGGCTTCGACGGCACTCTCCAGGGGGTCCGGCGGTGTCGGTTCTTCCCCGGACGCGATAGAACCTCGATCCGTCCGGGGGGCGCCGCCACGCGTGCGCCGCTGTCCGATGACGCCCGCCAGGGCGACGGCCAACGCCAGACTAGTCCAGAACCAGGGATTACCGAAGGTTCCTCGGGAGGCGTCGGCAGTCTCCACCGGCGGCCTGGGCGGCGCCGTTGCTGACGGCTCCGGTGCGCGAAGGGGTGGTGCGTCGAGCTTGGGGTCAATGTTCGGGGGTGGGAACGGAGCCAGCACGGGTGCGGGGCCAGAAAGAAAGCCCGACGCCCAGTCCGAAAAAGGATCCGGATAGTAGGGACTCGGCGCCTGCATGGCAGGCGGCTCGAACACCCTCGGGTCGAGCAGGGGGCTCGAGTGGACCGCCTGGGTATCGGCGGAGGTCTCCAGGCCCGGACCCTCGCCCTTGACGCTGAGTTGCAGCGGCTGGGTCCGGGCGCTGCCGAAGGGGATCCCGGGCAGCTCGAGCTCACCCGCCCGGCGGGGCAGCAGGATGAGCCGCAGCCGCACCTCTTCGCGGCGCTTCCCGTTGGTCACCGATACCCGGCGCTCGATCCGGCGGTCGAGGATCTGGAAATCCGGATCCAGCGGCGAGAGGTCCGGGTTTCCGGTCGATCCGTCGTCGGTCACGGCAGTGAGGGTCAGCTCCACCGGCTGGATGGACGGGAGCTCCTGGGACGCGAGTTGGGCCTCGACCCGGACCTCCGCCCAGGCCAGCTCTGGACGGCAAAGCAGGAAGAGCGCGGGCAGGGCAGCCAAGAGTGCCAGCACCGCTGGGGGTGCGCGATGAGTCATGGTTGCAGCTTTTCGGATTGTTCGACCGGGAGACGCTTGATCTTCCCTGGCATCTTAAGTTTACCCCTCACCGGTTAACCGCGTCGGTTCACCGCGTGCGGGCGGCACGACACTTCAGTCTTTGACGTGCCCACCTTCGTCCGTATAATGCGCTGTTTCCCGGAGGTCCGGGAAAAACTCCTTGCCTCACCGCCTGGGTCAAACGACCCGCGTCGGGAGGCTGTCAACCCGCGAGGAGCAAGATGCGACATTATGAGGTGGTCTTCCTGGTTCACCCGAGCCAGAGCGAGCAAGTGGGTGCCATGGTGGAGCGCTACCGTGGCAACCTGGAGAAGCGTGGCGGGGTCGTCCATCGGCTGGAGGATTGGGGACGCCGGCCGCTGGCCTACCCGATCAATAAGGTCCACAAGGCGCACTATGTGCTGATGAACGTGGAGTGCGACCAGGAGGCGATCGATGAGCTGGAGAGCGCGTTCCGCTTCAACGACGCGGTCCTGCGCAACCTGATCATCCGGCGGGACTCGGCCGTCACTGAGCCCTCCCCCCTGGTTAAGTCCGGCGACGAGCGCGAGCGTCCGGAGCCCGCGGTCGACGTCGCCAACGATTGAGAGGACCAAACCCCATGGACCAGAGCTCCCGTTTCTTCCGCCGCAAGCGCTACTGCCGCTTCACCGCCGAGGGCATCACCGAGATCGATTACAAGGACATCAACCTGTTGAAGGCCTTCGTGAGCGAATCGGGCAAGATCGTGCCAAGCCGCATCACCGGCACCTCCTCGAAGTACCAACGGCAGCTTGCCGAGGCCGTCAAGCGCGCCAGGTTCCTGGCCCTGCTGCCCTACACGGACGGGCACTGATCGGCACCGCCCGCGGCCTGAGCGCCGCCGGCGGCTGCCGATCCGGCCCCGACGCGACAGCCAAGAGCAGGCCTCGGGCATGAAGGCCCTCGCCGAGTTCATCATGCGGGGATACCCGCAGGCCGCCCTGGTG
>JBGSUY010000011.1:0-2510 GCA_041753195.1 Chromatiaceae bacterium | reverse complement strand
TCCGCTGGTCGGCGTCGCGCTTGCGGGTCGGTCGCCCCCCGAGCAGGCCTTCCTGGTCGGGCAGCATCGCGCCCATGCGGATGCCGTCATCCCCGATCTCGTACAGGCGCAGCTCGTTGGAATGGCCACTGGCGCGGACCTTGACAATCCAACGCCTCACCGAGCGCCAGGCGCGTCGGCAGACGCGGATCAACGAGCCGAGCTGCAGGAGCGCGGCGAAACCCAACGTTCGCGCACCGATCGCGACGCGCGGGCGCTACACAAGCCCGGCCCGTAGACGTTGGGCTACAACGTCCGGACCGTGGTGGACCATAAGCACCGCCTCATTGCCCACCACGAGGTGGCCGATGCCGGCCCTGGGGATGCATCGAACTCATCAGCACCGCCACTGCCGAGTTGAGCAAGCGCTATAGAATCGGGCCGTCTCAGGCGTTATAGCGCGTCTTTGACATCTTCTTTGAGGTCCCCCACGCCCCCCTGGACCTTGCCGATGTTCTTTTGGATATTTCCTTCCACCTCCATTTCCTTGTTGCCGACGACCTTGCCGGTGACTTCCTTGACTTTGCCCTTCGCTTCTTCGATGCGTCCCTTGACCTGGTCTTTGTTCATGGTGAGTCTCCGAGGGTGAGGTCAGCCATGGCCACGATGGCGATGACTCGAGCCTGGAATGCCGCTTTCCATCGCTCAATCTAAACAGTACGCGCGAGACCAGGGGCTTTCGGTGCGGCAACGCACGTTGTACAGGGGCTGGAGAGGGCGGCGAAAGATACAGGGTCCTCTGCCTCGTGCTGGTGCTGGTGCACGGCTGCCTGGGAGATTCTGCGTCGTGGCGGCAGAACGGAGTCTTGCCGTTGTTGGAGCAGGCCGGCTGGAAATCAGCCGGCAACTGGCAGTCGACCCGGTCCGGGGTGCACCTGGAGCCGGTCGGGCCACCCGCAGGGGAGTTCGCGGTCTACACAGTTGACCTGCCCTGCACCGCCCCGCTGATGGAACAGGCGCGCTTTCTCGGCGGGATGCTGGCTGCCATCGCGCAAACGGCACCCGATGGATACGGTGGCCCTCATCGGGTATTCGGCCGGCGGCGTCGTGGCCCGGCTCGCACTGGTGAACTAGGGCGCGGGCACGGTCGCCGGGCTAATCACCATCGCCGCCCCTCACCTGGGCACCGAGGCGCGCCTCGGAGGCGCTGGATGCGACCGACGACAGCGGGCTGTTCGGCGGGATCAAGCGCTGGTACGTAAAGCGCAAGGTGGGAACGCACATGCATCGCACCGTGCAGGCTTCGCGCGGGCGTGCGGGTAGGAATACCCAACGCTCGACGAGGGCGAGCCCCTACGCAGCCAACCACCGTTTCTCGTCCTACCGGCACCGCTCCATCTTCAGGGCGGCCATGTCGCTCCGCCTCAGCGCCGGACCAGCCGGGCCACGCGCTTTCGGATCTCCTCGACCCACAGGATGATCGAGGCCATCGCCAGACAGATGCCCCACTGCACCAGGGTCAGCGGCGTGGTCCCGAAGGCCGCCTGCAGGAGCGGCACCTCGACCACCAGGACCTGCAGCACCAGCCCCAGCAGGGTCGCGCCTACCAGCCACGGATTCGAGAAGGCCCGGTAGAAGGCGCTGTGCTCCATAGATCGACTGTTGAACGCATTAAAGAGCTGGATCAGCACCAGCACGGTGAAGCCGGCCGTGCGCGCCGTCTCGAGGCTGCTCTCGCCGGCGATCAGGCCGCCGACATGGAAGAGGTCAATCGTGGCCAGCACGACCACGGCCATCACCAGGCCGAGCCAGATCAGGTGCACCCACATCCCCAAGCCGATCACCTTATCGGTCGGCTTGCGTGGCGTGCGTGCCATCGGGTCGTCGACCGCGGGGTCGACCCCCATGGCGAGCGCCGGCGTGGAGTCGGTGACCAGGTTGATCCACAGGATCTGCGTGGCCAGCAGCGGCAGCACGATCCCGCCGCTCCCATGCCTGAGGCCGAGGACCCCGGCCAGAATCACCCCGAGGAAGACGGTCAGGACCTCGCCCATATTGGACGACAGCAGGTACCGCAGGACCTTGCGGATGTTGTCGAAGATGCCGCGCCCCTCGCGCACCGCGGCCACGATGGTGGCGAAGTTGTCGTCGGCCAGGATCATCTTGGCCGCCTCCTTCGTCACCTCAGTCCCGGTGAGGCCCATCGCGATGCCGATGTCGGCCGACTTCAGCGCCGGGGCGTCGTTCACGCCATCGCCGGTCATCGCAACGACGTTGCCATCGGCCTGCAGGGCGTCCACGATCTTCAGCTTGTGCTCGGGCGCCACCCGCGCATACACCGAGGTCTCGCGCACGGTCTCCCGCCATCCCTGCTCATCGAGCCTGCTCAGCTCCAGCCCCGTGCGGGCCTGTGCCCCGGGCTCGACAATACCGAGGTCGGCGGCGATCCTGGCCGCCGTGATGGGGTGATCGCCGGTGATCATCATCACCCGGATCCCCGCGCGCCGCGCGTCGGCGATGGCGGTCGCGGC
>JBGSUY010000010.1:0-5604 GCA_041753195.1 Chromatiaceae bacterium | reverse complement strand
CGAGCTGCTCGCCCAGCTCGGCCTGGCGGATCGCTCCGATCATCTGCCGCGGCAGCTCTCCGGGGGGCAACAGCAACGGGTGGCGATCGCCCGGGCCCTGGCCAACAGGCCCGCCCTGATCCTGGCCGATGAGCCCACCGGGTCCCTGGAGAGCCGCGCCGGCGCCGCTATCCTGGAGCTCTTTCAGGGGCTCAATCGCTCCGGGGTCACCCTGGTGATCGTGACCCATGACCACGCCGTGGCGCACCACGCCCGACGGATCATCCGGTTGCTCGACGGGCACCTGATCTCGGACCAGACGATCGCCGCGCCGCCCTCAAACCCGGCCCCCGATGGGGTCCAGTCCGGGGCCCTCTGAGGACGCCGGCATGCGCTTGGCCACCAATCTCTCCGGGGCGCTGCATTCCCTGCGTGCCCATCCCCTGCGGAGCGTCCTGACCATGCTCGGGGTGGTGGTGGGGGTCGCCGCCGTGATCACGGTCATGGCCCTCGGCGAGGGTGCCCGACAGGGGATCATCGCCCAGATCCAGAGTCTCGGCGGCAATCTGCTGCTGGTGACACCGGGCAGCGCCAAGAGCCAGGGTGTCCAGCTCGGCAGCGGGAGTGGTGAGAGTCTGACGGAGGCCGACGCGCGAGCGATCGCCCGGGAGCTGTCCGGTGTGCTCACCGCCGCCCCTTCGGTGTTCAAACGGGAGCAGGTGGTGCGGGGCAATGCCAACTGGGCCACCACGATCCAGGGCATCACCAATGCCTATCTCAGCGCTCGGGAATGGCACCTGAGCGCGGGTCGCCCCTTCACCCCAAGCGAGCAGTCGCGGGCGGCAAAGGTCGCGCTGGTGGGACACGCGGTGGTCCCGCGCCTGTTCGCCGGGTTGGACCCCGTGGGCGAGGTCATCCGGGTGGGCGGGGTGCCCTTCGAGGTGGTGGGCGTGCTCGAGCCCAAAGGCCAGAGCTCGGCCGGGGCCGATCAGGACGACAAGGTGATGATCCCCCTGACCACCGCCCAGACCCGCATCATCGGCTCACCCGCGGCGCGGCTGGGCGCCGTCCAGTATGTCATGGTCAAGGTGGACCTCCCGGAGCGCCTGGGGGTCCTGGAGCAGGAGGTCGGGGCGCTCCTGCGCCAGCGGCACGGCCTGCGGCCCGGTGCCCCAGACGATTTCACAGTGCGCAACCTGGCAGACGTCCAGGCGACCCGCGAGGCCGCCTCAGGGGTGCTCACCTTCTGGCTGTCGGCGGTGGCGTCCATCTCCCTGGTGGTGGGCGGCATCAGCATCATGAACATCATGCTGGTCTCGGTCACCGAACGCACACGGGAGATCGGGCTGCGCCTCGCGGTCGGGGCCCGTGCCTCCGACATCCGGATCCAGTTCCTGGCGGAGGCCGTGGCCCTGTCCCTGATCGGCGCGGCCCTCGGGCTGATGGCGGGGGTTGTCGCCGCCTGGACCATCGCGACCCTGCAGGGTCTGCCCATCCTGGTGCGCACCGGTTCCCTGGCGATTGCCGCCGGCTTCGCCCTCGCCATCGGGGTCTTCTTCGGGCTCTATCCGGCGCTCAAGGCGTCCCGACTGGCGCCCGTGGATGCCCTGCGAGCCGAGTAAGTCAAGTTTCAAAAACAACCTGTTCAGGACGTCCTAGGCCACCCCGTAGCATGAGCCGCCTAAGGCGCCTAGAGCGTTCACGTTGTTATTGAACCGATCCTAAGGCAGGGCCGCCCCGGCCGGCCGCTCAGTCCTCGGGCCCATCGAGGATCCCCGCCCGAGCCACCAGCTCCGGCTCGCAGCTATAGGTCCAAGGGGCGACTCGCCTGAGCAGGCCCTTGCGCTTCAGCTTGGCCATCCGTCGGCTGATGCCCTCGACGGAGCAGCCGAGGATGTCCGCCATGTCGGAGGAGCGGGGCAGCCGGACGGCGCTCAATGGGTCACCGCTGATCTCGGCGAGCAGGCAGATCAGCGAAGGGACCCGCGCCGATTGCTTTCCGGTGCAGAGGGTGGCGATCCAGCGCTCGGACCAATAGGCGTGCTCCCGCCATTTCTTCACCAGCCCAGTCAGCAGGCCCGGGTGCTGGTCCCCAAGGGTGAGCAGGGCCGATGTCGGGATTCGACACAGATTGAGATCGCGCATGGCGACCGCCGTATGGAGGTAGGTGCCCCCATCGACGGACTCGAGACCGACGGCCGCTCCACGACCCACCATGCGCAGGATCCTCGGACCGGAATCGGCATCCGCGCGAACCAGCTTGACGACCCCGCTGCGGAGGGTAAAGACCGCCTCGGCCGGATCCCCCTGGCGGTAGATGACGGTGTTACCCCTGACCAGCCCGTTATGGATGGGCCTTAGCCGCTGGTCCAGCTCCACGGTATCGAGCTCGGCGAAGAGGGCCGAGGCGCGGATCGCGCAATGGATGCAGTCTGACTCCCGTTCCTTTAGAAAAGTGACGCACGGGCTCGCTGGATCCCTGGTTATCGCCATCCGTGTTCTTCCTCGTCACGCTTGGCGCCAGATGCGCCCCGGTCAAAGAAACATTGCAGCTCGTGGAAATGCAACCCCTCCGTCGTGGAGGGAACCCGTCCTGGATGGAGCTCTCCCTGGCCTTGGCCCCGGGGATGATCGGAGCCCCAGGGTTGCGCGGGATCAGGCGCTCGCGGGGCCGTATGCGTCCTCCGCCGTTGCCCGAGGGGCGGGTGGAGGCACCGCCACGGGGCGGGGTGCCCGGCGGCGTGCCCGTTGGTCGATCAGATTCTTCACGGCGATTAGGAGCCCCAACCCGATGAAGGCCCCGGGTGGCAGGATGGCGACTAGTGCCCCCTTGAAGTCTGAGCCGAGCTTGAGGGTCAGGCCCCGGGCGGCCTCGCCCAGCAGGAGGTGGGCCTGGTTGAAGAGGGTGCCCTGACCGACCAGCTCCCGCAGGGCGCCCAGGGTCGTCAGCACCAGGGTGAAGCCGATGCCCATGGCCAGGGCATCCACCAGGGCCCGGTCCACCCGGTTCTTGGAGGCGAAGGCCTCGGCGCGCCCGATGATGGTGCAGTTGGTGACGATCAGCGGGATGAAGAGTCCGAGCACCAGATAGAGCTCGTAGAAGTAAGCCTGCATGGTGAGCTCCACCGCGGTCACGAAGGAGGCGATCACCAGCACGAACACCGGCAGCCGTACCTCCGGCCTCACCAGGTTGCGGATCAGGGACACGGTGACGCTGGAGAGGGCCAGCACCGCCGTGGTTGCCAACCCCATCCCGAGTCCATTGGTGGCGGAGGTGGTGGTGGCGAGCAGGGGACAGAGCCCGAGCAGGGCCACCAGGGCTTGGTTATTGCCCCAGAGTCCGTCGCCGACCAATTGACCATAGCCGTTTCCCGCTGCCATCAGGACTTCCCCCTGCCGCTGACGGGCCCGAGGGCCGGCTCCTGGTACAGCCGCTCCCCCTCGCTCTGCACATAAACCAGGGTGTTCTTGACCGCCGCGACGATGGCGCGCGGGGTGATGGTGGCGCCGGTGAACTGATCGAAGGCCCCGCCGTCGCGCCTCACCCCCCAGTCATCCAGCGGGGGCGCCTCCAGTGACTTGCCGTCGAAGGTCAGGACCCAATCGGATTTGGCCTCCTCGATCGGGTCTCCGAGCCCTGGGGTCTCGTGATGCGACAGGACCCGCACCCCACCGATGGTGCCGTCGTGGAGCACCGAGACCAGGAGCTCGATGGGGCCCGCGTAGCCGTTGGGCACCACCGGGTTCAGGATCAGGGCCACCGGCTCATCCCCCTGCCGCACCCGGTAGACCTGGGTCCGGGTTGTCCCCAGCAGCTCCGGGCTGCTCACCAGGATGCGGTCCTCCAGGGGGTTGTTGTCGAACCGCCCCTGGGGAACGATGGACTCGAGCTTGCGCTGCATGGCGAGCCGGGCGTTCTCCAGGATGCGCTGATCCATGGCGGCGTGGGTGATCGCCACCAGGCTGACCCCGGCGACCGCGAAGCTACCGAGGACCAGGGCGGCGATGAGTATCGGGGCCTTGTTCATCCGGTGCCTCCATCCTGGCCCTTGGCATGCCCCCGGGCGTGACCGAAGACCCGGGGCTGGGTGTAGTAGTCGATAGTGGGGGCAGCGATGTTGAGCAGCAGCACGGCAAAGGCCACCGCGTCGGGGTAGCCCCCCCAGGAGCGGATCACGAACACCAGGGCCCCGATAAGGGCCCCGTAGATGAGCTGGCCTTTCCTGGTGGTGCAGGCGCTGACCGGGTCCGTGGCGATGAAGAAGGCCCCCAGGATGACCCCGCCGCTGAAGAGATGAAAGGCCGGGAAGGGAAAGGCCTGGGGGTCGAACATCCAAAAGAGCCCGGCGAGCACCAGGATGGAGGCCAGCAGCGACACCGGGATGTGCCAGGTGATGATGCGCCGTCCCAGCAGGTAGATCCCTCCCAGCAGGAACCAGTTGCCGACCCATTCCCAACCGCGTCCGCCGAAGTCCCCCCACAGCGGGCTCTGGCGGATCTCCTCGATCATGAGGTCCCGGGCCAGCAAGGTACGCATCTCATCCAGCGGCGTCGCGGAGGAGACCGCATCCCAGTCGAGCCCCTGGGGCAGGTGCCCCAGCAGGATGAGCTGGAATGACTCCAGGAAGGAGAGCGCGTGCTCGGCCAGGACCCTGGGGGCAAGCCAGGTGGTCATCTCCACCGGGTAGGAGACGAGTAGGAGGACGTAGGCCGCCATGGCCGGGTTGAAGGGGTTATAGCCCAGCCCCCCGTAGAGCTGCTTGACCAGGACGATGGCGAACACCATGCCGATCAGGGTGAGCCACCAGGGGAGGGTGGGCGGCACGGAGATGGCAAAGAGCACCGCGGTCACCACGGCGCTGTAGTCCTTCAGGGTCGGCAGCACCGGGCGCCCGCGGGCGCGGAGCACCGCCGCCTCGGCCCCGAGGGCGAAGAGGACGGCCAGGGCGATGTTGATCAGGAGCCCCCAGCCGAAGTACCAGGTCATGGCCAGGATGCCCGGAACCAGGGCAAAGAGGACCTGGCCCATGATCCAGTCCACCCGGTTGGTGACTGGACCGTGGGGGGAGGAGACCACGACGGCGCTCATGTGGGCTCCTCGATTCGCTTCCCCGTCTCTGCCGCCCGCGGCGCCGCAGCACCAGATGGGTCGCTGCCCTTTCCGGCCGTTGGCAGGCTCTCAATCGCCGCCTGTTTCTTGGCGGCGGCCCGCTGTCTGGCCGCCTCGATGGCCGCACGCTTGGGGTCCTCGGACCCCGGCTCGGCCGCGCTCCCCCCCTCGAGGGACTCCCTTTTCCTCCGCAGCTTGGCCTTGCGCTCCTCCTCCTGGCGCGCGAGCCGCTCCAGTCGCGCCTCATGGCGTTGGCGTGCCTGCTCGGCCTTGCGCCGGTCCGCCTCCCGGGCCCACACCTCGGTCTTCGCATAGCGGTAGTAGTGGACCAGCGGGAGATGGCTGGGGCACACGGTGGCGCAGCAGCCGCACTCGATGCAGTCGAAGAGGTTGTAGTCCTGGGCCCGATCCAGGTCCTTGGCCCTGGCGTGCCAGTAGAGCTGCTGGGGCAGAAGGCGCGCCGGGCACACTTCGGCGCAGCGCCCGCAGCGGATGCAGGCCATGGCGGGGCCCGG
>JBGSUY010000009.1:0-7524 GCA_041753195.1 Chromatiaceae bacterium | reverse complement strand
CCGGGCGCTCGCGGACCTGGAGGCGCCGCACCGCGAGATGCTCGCCGCCTACGCCCAGGGCGTGAATGCCTATCGGGAGCGGGCGGCCGGGCGCCTGCCCATCGAGTATCGGATCGCCGGGTTCGAGCCCGCCCCCTGGGGGCCCGAGGACAGCCTGGTCATTGGCTCCTTTATGGCCTGGACGCTGTCCAACAACCTGCGTGGGGAGCTGACCTTCCTGCGGGTGGCGTCCCGGGTGGGACCCGAGCGGGCACGGGAGCTCTTCCCCCCGGACCCGCAGCTGCCGCTCCCAACCGTCTCGCCAGATCTCCCGGCGGACCTCTTCGCCTCCGGCGCCGACCTGGCGGCCGGTCTCGTCGCCCTATTTGAGGGCCCTGGGCGCTGGGGCCTGCCGGTCCCGGGGGCGGCCAGCAACGGCTGGGTGCTGACCGGGCGCTACAGCGCGGACGGCTCGGCCCTGCTCGCCAACGATCCGCACCTGGCCCCCTCGATGCCGGGGATCTGGTACGAACTGGAGCTGATCGGCCCCGGGGTCCATGTGGCCGGTCTCTCCCTGCCCGGGATACCTCTGGTGATGATCGGCCACAACGAAGACCTGGCCTGGGGTTTCACCACCGCCATGACGGACACCCAGGACCTCTTCGTGGAGCGCCCTGCCGCTGATGGGCAGGGGGTCATCCGGCCCGAGGGGCGCGTCGAGGCCATCGAGACGCGAGTCCAGCAGATCGGCGTGAAGGACGCCGATCCGGTGGAGCTTGCGGTGCGCAGCACCAGTAACGGGGTCATCCTCAACGACATCCTGATCCCCCGGCCCCAGGGTGTGGGGTCCCGGGGGGACCAACTGTTCCTGCCCGATCTGGAGAGCCCCTACCTGCTGGCCCTGCGCCAAGTCACCGACGTGCCGGATCGGTCCTTCGCCGCCATCGAGCGGCTCAACCGGGCCGCGACCCTCGATGAGGCGCGGGCCGCCATCCTGGGCTTCCGTCAGGCGAGTCAGAACCTGATGCTGGCCCATCGCGACGGGGGCATCGCCTGGCAGGTGAGCGGGCTGATCCCGCGCCGGGGCACGGGGTCTGGGGCCTTTCCCTCCCCCGGTTGGGTGGCGGGCTATGCCTGGCAGGGCTACCTGGACCAGACCTCCAACCCCGGCCGCACGAATCCGCCCGGGGGCGTCCTGATCACCGCCAACAACCGCACGGTCCCGCCGGATCGGGCCGGGGAGTTGAGTCACACCTGGATGGCCCCCTTTCGGGCGGACCGCATCGCCGAGCGCTTGTCCGAGGGCGGTCCCTTCACCCCCGCGGACCTCGCGGCGATCCAGATGGACCGCCTGGATCTCCAGGCCCAGCTCACCCAGCGGGCCCTGCGCCGGTTGGAGTCCGAGCTGCGCGAGCTGGATCCGGATTCCTGGGCCATCGCCGACGGGACACTGCTCGGCTGGGATGCGACCTTGGCGGGCGAGAGCCCCTCCGCGGCCCTGTTCGCCCTGGTCGAGCCCGCACTCTACCGGGCCCTCTATGGCGATGAGCTGGGGCCTGACCTGGCGCCCCTGATGGCGTTGGCCATCGTCGCCTACAACCCGATCCAGGAGGCGATCCGCAGCGGCCGCTCCAGCTTCTGGGACGACGTCACCACCTCCGAGCGAGAGAGTCCAGCCGCGATCTGGGCCCGCGCCCTGCGGGCGGCCGACGCCGAACTCCAGGCGCGGCTGCCGGAACCGTCGCAGCGTAGGCTCGACCGACTGCTCGGTCTCACTTTTCCCCACGCCTTTCACGGCCAGCCGGTCCTCGGGCGCCTGTTCGACGTGGGTCCCTTGGGGGTCGGCGGGAGCGCCGAGACGGTGGCGGTCATGAAGGCCTCGCCCCTGGCGCCCGAGCGGGCGCTGTTCGCCCCCTCGGCGCGCCTGGTCCAAGTCCCGGCGCGCTGGTCCGAGACCCGCGGGACCCTGCCCTTGGGTCAATCCGGGCACCGGCTCTCCCCCTACCGCACCGACCAGCTCGCGGACTGGCTCGCCGGCCGCACCCACCCCTGGCCCTGGAACGGACCGCCGGAGGATCAGGTCACGGGATTACTGGTCCTGAGACCCGGCGGGGCTCCTCGGCGATAGCGTAAACCTCATAATCACCCCCGACGGGCAAGGGCGACCACAAGCACATCCGCGCCATCGAGGTGCCATCTCATTTCCGGTCCCTGACCACGCAGATCACGGACCGCCGACGCTCGGCACCTGCCAGGAGGGCCTGATGCCTAGCCCGCATCGCTCCGTGCGCCTTCCACGGCGCACTGAGCGATGCGGGCTAGTTAGCCGCCGTCCTGCGCTTAGCCCCGAGCACGCAGTCCTCTTGGGCCTCGGTCTCGATCGCATGGGACCGGGCCGCTCTGACCCGCTCGATGGCGTCCGGCGGGGCAATGCCGCGCTCCACCAGGATGAGCCCGGCGACCAGGCCCGTGCGTCCCAGTCCGCCGCGACAGTGGATGAGGATGCCCTGGCCGCGGTCGAGGCGCTGGTGCAGGATGGGACCGGCGACCGGCCAGGCGTCTTCGAACCGATAGTCGGGGACGTCGACGTCGCGGATCGGCAGGTGCAGCCAATCCATGCCGTGTTGCTGGGTCTCCGGCCCCAGGTCCTCGACAGCCAGGATCGGGAATTCTGCCTCCTCGATCAGGGTGACGACGGTGGTCGCGCCCCAGGCACGGATGGTGCGCAGGTCCTCGGCGAGGTCCCGGTTCCACTTGCATCCGTCCTTCTTGCCGGGGCAGAGGGTGAGTCCAAGTCGGCCTTGCCCGGCTTCCAGGGGGATCTCGGCGATCCGGAGCGGCGAGTCCTGGCTGGTGCGCTTCGCTATCGGGTGCCTCACCCTTGGACCCAACGGAATTTCTCGGGATCGAGCAGGGGCTCTCCGTCCCAGCGGTAGGCGACCAGCTTGCCGCCCTTGGCGATGCTGTAGTCGAGGCAGGCCACGGTGTCGGACAGGGGCTGCGGGGTCCCGCTCAGCCAGTAATGGCCGACGAAGAGCGGTTTGTCGTCGCCGTAGCCGATGCGGGCATGCTCGGGGATGGGCTCGTCGGGCAGGGCCGACCGCTCCGCCTCGGGGAGCATGGCGGCCTCGCGGTAGGTGACGGCCGCGCCGTCCCACCAGCGCACCCGCACCCGGCGGTGCTCGTGGCCGTCCTTGTCGCGGAGGCTATGGGGCGGGGGGAGCGGGATCTCGATCCCCTTCAGCAGGGCCTCCACCGCCTTGAAGATGGACGGCTCCGGGGTGTCCTTCTCCGACTCATCCTCGGGCTCCCGGCTGGCCGGGTCCATCAGCCCCCTGGTGAGGCAGTGATCGGCCGTGAGGTGGGGGGCGAGGTAGTCCAGGAATCGCTTGTGCCAGCAGGCGTGGATCACCCGGAGCCCCGGCAGGTCGAGCCAGAGGGGTAGCGTCAGGAACCAGTCGATGACCGACGCGTGCAGCGGGGTGCCGCCGACCTCCTTCAGGAATGCCTCATGCTGCTGGTGGTTCTTCCGGCCGTATTTCGGCGAGTGGTGCGGGCGCAGGTAGTCACCGGGGTTCGCCTCGTCGGGCACAGGAACCAGGCGATGGCGTTCAGCTCATGGTTGCCCATCACTGCCTGGGCGCTGCCGGCGTCCACCATGGATCGAACCGTGCGAATGGTCTCCACCTCCTGGGGTCCGCGGTCGACGAAGTCGCCGAGGAAGAGGGCCTGGCGTCCCAGGTGGCGCCAGGCGCCACCCCGCTCCCGGTAGCCGAGGTCGGACAGCAGGGCGGCGAGCGCATCTCCATGCCCGTGGATGTCGCCGATGATGTCGTAGTTCATGGGGCGGACCGGCTCAGGCGCAGTGAAAGGGTGGTCAGTGCTTGAGGGCGCTCGGGAGCGCCTCGACGAACGCGGTCCGTCCGCCGAGCTCGGCCTGGAGCAGGCTGTCGATGCCGTCCGCGATCTGACAGAAGTACTGGAAGACACCGGCCACGATCTCGCCGGTGAAGGGCTTGGCGGGGACATCCGCCACGACGTAGATGGAATCCTGGTGGACGAAGCAGTGCAGATGCCTCAAGCCCCTGTTGATCGCATTCAGCCGAGACAGGAGCTCGGGCGTCTCCTCCACCTCCGCGAGGAGTCGGCAGTGGATGCGCACGGCGGGCGGGTTGCCCTCGAGCCGCACGAAGGCGGCAATGCTCCCATAGCGCACCCCGATATCCCCGTCCTCGTCGTACTCCAGGTTGGGGATGCCGATCGCTTCCCGAATGGTCGTGAGCAGCCGCTGCGGCAGGGCGGCCCGGTCCTTGGGGCGGGGCGGGGGACCGGCGTGCTTGAGTCCCAGGGAGGGGAGCAGGATCGCGTGTCCCTCCGCGTCGAAGGCGTCGTACTCCAGGAATCCCGGATGGGGGACACCCAGAATCTCGGCCAAGGTGCGCACGGCGAGCTCCGAGACCTGCTCGAAGGGCACCGGGTCCTGAAACTCGACGAAGAAATTGGGCGAGCCGTCCGGGTCCCGCTCGGGGGTCGATTCCGCCGGACTGCCTGTCGGCTCCTGCCACCCGGCCGCCCCGAGGGCGGCGAGCTGGCTCGCGCCCAGACGCTCTGATTCCGCGAGATAGTCGTTGCTGGTGGTCTCGGCGCGCACCCCGAAGGCCCCCTGGGCGGCGAACTGGATGAACCGGTTGCCGCGCTTCAGCGAGAGGATGAGGTACTGGTCCTCGTCCAGGGATCGGAGGCAATCCTCGAGGTGCTGCGCGAACGGCAGCCAGGCCACCGATAGGCGGCGCGGGGCCTTTGGGTCGGGTCCGGCTGATTTCTTGGCCAATGGGGCTCCGATCTGGAGGAGTTGCCTGGGTCGCCCCAGAACCTACCCGAGCCGCCGGCAGCGGGGCTGTGACCCGCTCGCGATTTTATTGGCTGTCTCCGGGTCAGGATTGGCAGCGGACCGGCTTGGGGGCGCCCGGCCAGCGGCCTGTCACCCAGTCGCGATGATCGAACCGGAGGGGTTGGGATGGAGATGCTGTTGGGTTATCAGGGGGCCTTCTTGGGACTTGCCGTGGGCGATGCCCTGGGGACGACCCTGGAGTTCCGGCGGCCCGGCACCTTTGAGCCGATCGACAACATGATCGGCGGCGGACCCTTCGGCCTCGCGCCCGGCCAGTGGACCGACGATACCTCCATGGCCCTGTGTCTTGCCGAGAGCCTGGTGGCCTGCCGGGGGTTCGACCCCGCGGATCAGATGCGCCGTTATCTGCGCTGGTACCGTCAGGGGGAGTGGAGCAGCACCGGGGTCTGCTTCGACATCGGAAACACGGTCGGGGCGGCCCTGCGGCGCTTTGAGCGCAACGGGGACCCCTTCGTAGGAGACGCCGATCCCCGCTCCGGGGGGCAACGGCTCCCTGATGCGGCTGGTCCCCATTCCTCTGGCCTTCGCACCAGATCCCCCGGTGGCGATCCGCATGGCCGGCGAGCAGTCGCGCACCACCCACGCCGCCCCCGAGCCGTTGGACGCCTGCCGCTACTACGCGGGGCTCATCATCGGTGCCCTGCAAGGTGAGTCGAAGGACAGGTTGCTCGCCCCGCGTTACGCGCCCGGGGACGGTCTCTGGGACCGCGAGCCCCTCAGCCCCAAGATCGACGCGGTAGCCGCCGGCTCCTTCAAGCGCAAGCGGCCCCCGGGGGTGCGGGGAACGGGCTATGTGGTGGACGCCCTAGAGGCGGCGCTCTGGGCCTTCTGGACCACCGAAGATTTTGAGTCCGGGGCCCTGGCGGCGGTGAACCTGGGGGACGATGCCGACACCACCGGCGCCATCTTCGGCCAGCTCGGCGGGGCCTATTACGGAATCCAGGAGACCCCCGAGGGGTGGCGTGTCCGGGTCGCCTTGGGTGAGAAGATCCTGGCGCTTGCAGAGGCCTTGTTGGCGCTGGCGCAAGGCGCGGATGGGAAATCGTGCAGCCGCTGAGTCCGAGGGATGGCTGCCCACTTGTCGGCGTGCGACGGGGGGCCTGACGACCGCGAAGCAGTCGTCCCCTATCGGACGCGTCGGGCTCGATACGCGCCGAGAGGGACTCTAAAGCGGCGAATAGAATTACCGGTTCCTGGATCGCTCGGTCGACAGCGCGCTAGGTGAGCTGGAGGTTGCCGTCGGACTGGTGCCTCGTCCGGCACTCTGGGCAAGCGCTAAGGCGGTCGGCGAGGCGGTCGGCGAGGCGGAAGGCGGCTGCTGCTTGGATCCGCCGGCATGCCCCCACATCGGGGTGATCGGAGGTGTTACCCGAGTGGAGGTCCAGTGAGCCAAGCCAGCCTGACCCGCATCGAGATCAGCAAGGAGTACCTGAACTTCAGCGCCGGGCACTTCACCCTCTTTTCGGCGACCGAGCGGGAGAATCTCCACGGCCACAACTTCCAGGTCCGCTGCGCGGTCACCGCGGCGGTGGGCGGGGACGGGATGGCCTTCGACTATGTGCTGCTCAAGCGGGTGCTGAAGGAGCTGTGCGACGCGCTCGACGAGCGGGTGCTGCTGCCGGAGCTTTCCCCCCATCTGCGTCTGGATCGCTCGGATGCTATGGTCTGGGCCCTGTTTGGGGAGGAGCGGATCCCCTTCCTGGAGAGGGATTGCCTGCCCTTGCCCATCCGCAACGTGACCATCGAGGAGCTCTCCGCCCTGCTGCTGGCGCGGCTGCTGGATCGGCCGGAGATCCAGGGACGGGGCGGCATCCGGGCCATCGAGCTCGGGGTCTCCTCGGGCTCCGGGCAATGGGCCTTCGCCCACTGGGCGTCTGAACGGGGGTCTGAATGAATCTGCTGATCGTCACGGGGGCGAGCTCCGGCATTGGGCGGGCCGTCGCCACCCGCTTTCTGGTGGAGGGCTATGCGGTCCTTAACCTCTCCCGCCGCCCCTGCCCGGAGCGGGGAGTCGAGAACATTGCCTGCGACCTGGCTAAGCCCGGGGCGGCTGACGGCCTTGGCCCCACCCTGACCCCCTGGCTCGAGGGTGCCGACCGGGTGTGCCTGGTGCACAACGCCTCGGTGATGCACCGGGACCGGATCGATGCCCTGGAGGGCGACCACCTCCGCTCGGTCCTGGAGCTCAACCTGGTCGCCGCGAATGCGCTCAACCGCCTGGTGATCCCCCACATGACCCCGGGCTCCAGCCTGATCTACATCGGCAGCACCCTGGCGGAAAAGGCGGTGCCGGGGGTGGCCAGCTATGTGATCGCCAAGCACGCCCTCGCCGGGATGATGCGCGCCACCTGTCAGGATCTGGCCGGGCGGGGCATCCACACCTGCATGATCTGCCCGGGCTTCACGGATACGGAGCAGCTGCGTCGTCTCGTCGGGGACGACGCGGCCACCCTGGCGGCCATCGCCAGCCTCTCCGCCTTCGATCGCCTGATCGAGCCGGAGGAGATCGCCGACGCCGTGGCCTTCGCCGCCCGCTCCCCGGTGCTCAACGGGGCCCTGATCCATGCCAACCTGGGCCAGCGGGAGCGCTGAGGGCATGGGGGAGCAAGGGGGCGCGGTGGGGCCAGCGGCCA
>JBGSUY010000008.1:0-1527 GCA_041753195.1 Chromatiaceae bacterium | reverse complement strand
ATCGGCGCCGGCTTGGGGCGAGCCTGGGGTACGGCCGCGGACTCATGGCCCCGGCGTCCCGGCAGCCGGCCCGCGGCGCGCTTGCTCGCCGAGTCTTCAGTAGCTCAGGTCCGGATTGCGCCCCAGGTTTTGGTAGATGTCGGGCCGAGGACCGGAACTGCCCGTGGACTCGCGGCGCTGGAATAGGTCCTGGTTGCCCTTGGCGAGACCGTGTTAGAGGTCGAAGCTGGTGCCCACCCCCGGCTGTACGCCGAGGACCGGCTGGAACCCTTGACCGTTGTTGGGGTCTGGGTTGCCCTTGGCGAGTCCGTGGTAGATGGTATCGGCGAAGGCACCGGACGACAGGACGGCCGCGACGATGAAGGCGATGGCATGCTTGGTCATGATCAGATCCCCAGTTGGATGATGATTGAATTGGGTTTGGCGGGCGGGGGGTCGTTTCCGCTTGCAGAGCCTTAAGCAGACGCCGCGCCAACTTCTGAAGTAAGACAATTTCTTTCATGATCGCAGCAGGTTACTGATTTTCCCCGGACCTGGCACGGATGCCGCGAGGGATGGGTGCTCGAACAATTCGATCGCCTGACTCTACAGTTCGCTAAACAGGCAACATCGGCGGTGACGCTAAGTGCCCGCTCCGAAGCTCCCAAAGTTGGATTACATGGGTCGATGGACTGGACGCGGTTCAACCGCCGCCCAGTGGCACGCGGCGGTTACAAATCGGTGCTGACCCCGGTCCTAGTCATCGATGATCCCGGCCAAAAGAGAGACAACCCCCATGGACCCAGCCGACACCGCATCCAACGCTGAGCGGGACCGCCTGGAGGCCCAGCGCCAGGGCCGAGAGGACTGGTGGCTCTGGGGCCCCTATGTCTCGGAGCGGGCCTGGGGCACGGTGCGGGAGGACTACAGTCCCGACGGCGAGGCCTGGGACCATTTCACCTTCGACCAGGCCCGCTCCCGGGCTTTCCGCTGGGGCGAGGACGGCATCGCCGGGATCTGCGACCGGGAGCAGCGCCTGTGCCTGGCACTCACCCTGTGGAACGGGCGCGACCCCCTCCTCAAGGAGTGCCTCTTCGGGCTCACCGGCAAGCAGGGCAACCGGGGGGAGGATGTGAAGGAGTGCTACTTCCACCTGGACGCGACCCCCTCCCACAGTTGGCTGCGCTACCGCTACATGTACCCCCAGGGGCCCTTCCCCTATGCTTGGCTGGTCAAGGAGAACGCCCGGCGCGGCCGTGCCGAGCCCCCTGCGACCCTCCACGACAGCGGGGCCCTTAGGGGGGGCCGCTACTGGGACGTCGAGGTGCGCTACGCCAAGGCGAGCCCAGAGCGGATCCACCTGCGGCTCTTTGCCACCAATCGGGGGCCCGAGGAGGCCACCCTATGGCTCCTGCCCAGCCTGTGGTTCCGCAACACCTGGTCCTGGTGCAATTCTGATCAGGCTGCCGGCAGGACGTCGGCTCCAAGCTCACCCGGCGCCCCCGAGGGGGCGCGGAGGGCCGGGGGGGCGAGGGGAGCGAGCGCCCG
>JBGSUY010000007.1:0-1586 GCA_041753195.1 Chromatiaceae bacterium | reverse complement strand
GGGGTCACGGCGGCGTGGTCCGACGAGCCCCCCCGGGCGCCCCTGCCGCCGGAGGAACTGGGGCGGGGACGGCCGCGGGCGGTTAACGGCACGGTCAGCTACATGCCCGCCCTCTTCGGCCTGACCCTGGCGGGGATCGCCGTTAATCGGCTGCTCGGGTTGGATCCTGGGAGCTAGCGTCGGCCTGATCGCAGGTCTAGTGGGGAGAATTTGGTCCGCAAATGAGCGCAAATGAGCGCAAATGAACGCGAATGGAGTCGCGTAGTCGGGAGTCATTTCATTCCGTTGTCAGAGCGGATACACCGGAAGTACGTCCGTTTTTCGATTTCCATGCGAATATCTGTTTGTACGGAAAAAGGAACCTCGCCACTCGAAACCCTCAACTCGCCACTGCCCGGTATATGAAGGCCCCGGAAGCCAGACAACCGCTTGAGCCCCAGCCCATCTCGTTGGACACCCTGAGGCGAAAATATGCCGCACCCGGGGAATTTGACGCGGATGCGGTGCGCCGCCGGGTGGCGCGCGCGCTGGCGGCTCCCGAGCGAGACCCGGCCCACTGGGAGCGGGTCTTCTATGAGACCCAGAGGGCCGGTTTCATCCCCGGGGGGCGGATCAACGCGGCGGCCGGGACCCCCCTTGAGACCACACTGATCAACTGCTTCGTCCAGCCCCTGGGGGACAGCATCAGCGGCCGGGCAGGGGGTGTCCCCGGCATCTATCCAGCCCTCCAAGAGTCTGCCGAGACCCTGCGTCGGGGGGGCGGCGTAGGCTACGATTTTTCCCCGCTCAGGCCCAAGGGGGCACGGGTGCACAGCACGGCGTCGCTCGCCAGCGGTCCGGTTTCCTTCATGCGCCTCTTCGACCGCTCCTGCGAGACCCTGGAGTCCGCCGGGGCTCGTCGAGGAGCCCAGATGGGGGTGCTGCGGGCCGATCATCCGGACATCGAGCGGTTCATCCACGCCAAGGACGCGCCCCACGAGTTGGAGAATTTCAATCTCTCGGTGGCCGCGGACGACGCCTTCTTGGCGGCGGTGGCCGAGGGCCGAACCATCGATCTGGTGCACCGGGCCGAGCCGGGCGCCGCCCTCAAGGCGTCGGGGGCCTACCAGCGAGGGGACGGGCTCTGGGTCTACGGTCGCCGCCATGCGCGGGAGCTGTTCGACGCCCTGGTGGGGTCTGCCTACCGCCACGGCGACCCCGGGGTTCTCTTCATCGACCGCATCAACCAGGAAAACAACCTCACCTACTGCGAAACGATCTCGGCGACCAATCCTTGCGGCGAGGAGCCCCTGCCACCCTACGGCTCTTGCTGCCTCGGGTCCTTCGACCTGACCCGCTTCGTCCGCGGTCCATTCAGTCCAAAGGCCAGGTTCGATTTCGCTGCCCTCCGGGCTCGGGTGCCGGCGGCGGTGCGCCTGCTGGACAACGTCCTGGACCTGACCCTCTGGCCGCTGTCGCATCAGCGGGCGGAGGCCCTGGCGAAACGCCGCATTGGGCTCGGATTCACCGGCCTCGGGGACGCACTGATCCTGCTCGGGCTCCCCTACGATAGCGCCCCGGCGCGGGAGGCCGCCGCCGCCATCGCC
>JBGSUY010000006.1:0-7421 GCA_041753195.1 Chromatiaceae bacterium | reverse complement strand
CGCCGCAGGCGTTCTCAGGCCGCAGCGGCGCCATCGCGGCGCAGTGTGGGGAAAGTCTGAATGAGTGGGGACAAGCCGGGGGCAACTCCACGCGCTGACGACGCTAAGAGACGGAAAGATATGGGAGTTGTCCCCGGCTTGTCCCCACGTTCGCTTGCGACATTCAGGCTTTGTCCACACGGAGTCCGCCCGCGCCGACCCTCAAGCCAGTCCCCGGATCGGCCTCGAAGCCGGTGGATCGACGCTCGAGGGATCAACGCAATCCGACCCCTTGCCCACAGCAAACGTAAGAGAGCCTCTTTTCTCCACAGCTCGTGAGGAAAACGCTTCAAGTGCTTCGCAGTGGTTCAGGTTGCAGAGGGTGTCCGCAATTCGGTAAAGCCGCGACCGTGTGCAAGCTTGCGGGAGGCGACAGGCGACCGATGCTGGGCGATCATTGCCCCCCGAGCCAAGGGAGCGAGCCATGAGAAAACTCGAGTACCGCGTGACCTTCACCACCCCGGCCTTCCTCGGCAACGCCGACCAGCAGGCGCAGTGGCGCACGCCGCCTCTCAAGGCGCTGCTGCGGCAATGGTGGCGGGTGGCCAGCGCCAAGGACCACGCGTATGACCATCGGCTGCTCCGCGAAGCGGAAGGAGACCTCTTCGGTAATGCTTGGCTGATGGATGCCACTAGGCGGCCGAGATTCCGGCGCAGTCGCGTCGGGTTGCGGCTCGGTCATTGGAACAGCGGCGGGCTGGCATCGCAGGCTTGGCCGGGCGGTCCGATGGAGTCGGTCGTCACGACCGCGGATGGTAAAGGTTCGGTCCGGGCAGACGTTTATCTGGGGTTCGGGCCGGTGCTGCCGCAAAACCGGAGGGAGAACCGGCCTGTCACCATCCGGGGAGCCATCGCTCCCGGCGAGGATGCTGTATTGGGTTTGCTTTCGGATAAGCCCCAGAACCTTCTCCAGTCGCTTCAGCTCATCGCCTGGTTCGGGACCTTAGGGAGCAGATCTCGCAACGGGTGGGGCTCTCTTTCACTCACCGCCATCGACTTGGCCCCGAAGCTAACTCCGATGCCAACGGCCGGCGATCCCGTGATGGCAGCGATCAGTCGCGACTGGCGACAGTGCCTTGATTGCGACTGGCCTCATGCGCTTGGCACCGCATCGGGGGAGCCACTGATCTGGGTAACGAAGCCCGGTGAAGACTGGCGCAGAGCAATGGGTGCTCTCGCCAACGTCAAGGTCGAGGTTCGGCGGATCGCTAAGGCCTTCGTCGGTCCCGGTAGGATCGGTGGCATCCATCTGCTGGGTTACCCCGCAGGTGGCAAGTGGGAGCTTCCAGAGCTCAAGAAGGGCCACCCCACGCGCGACCACGAGGAGGCTCGCCTAGCATCACAGTTGAGATTTAAGGTTTGCGCAACTCCTCAGGGTTTGGTTGGCGTCGTCTTTCATCTGCCGCACCGATTCCCTGACGCGTTAAGCGAACGGCTGAGCGCCGCTCAGCAGCGATGGGTAGCTGGGAACCAAGGGCAGATTTGGGTGGAAGTACACAAGGCGCTGGATCGGATGCCACGACTCACGCCGCTTCGGAGCAAGAAATGACAGGGACCAACTGGACACGCAAGCTCGCCGCCTGGCTCCACGACCCGGCCGAGAAGGCCCTGATCCTCATGCGCACGCCAGAGGGACATGAATTCGGTACGGCGCAAAGACTGCGCGAGCGCCTCGGCATCGACTACGGCGCATTCGACAAGCGTGCGGATTGGCTGGCCGCCGCCGCGGATCGACCCCAATGGCCGCGCCCCGAGGATGACCGTTACTCGTCCTGGGCCAACGTGCGGTTCGCGAGTCAGCCGGTTCTACTCCATCCACTCTCTGGCGAGCCCATCCCCCTTCAGCCGCTCGCCGCCGACATCGGCGCGGCCGAGATCAAGGCGGTGAGCGTGGATCACTTCGAGCGGCTCATCGTCGAGGACGATCCCCGCCTGACGTTCCTCGCCTTCTGGCGTTTCGGCCCCGAGGCGGGCCAATGGGCGCGGGAGTTGGGTGCACTCTGGCAAATGCTTCCCGCCGATACACGCACCCCTGACCACAGCATCTGGGCGCATCTCGACACCGTGTCTGCTTTGCACACGGCCCTGGCCGACGGCGACCAGCCCGCCCTTCTGGCCATGAGCTTCGGCCCGGTGCAGGGATTCATCGCCCAGGCGCGCTCGACCTCCGACCTCTGGGCGGGCTCGCACCTGCTCTCGAGCATCGTGTGGGAGGCGCTCGAGGCCATCGTCGCCGAGCTCGGACCAGACGCCGTGCTGTTTCCGGCCCTGCGCGGTGTGCCCGCGGTGGACGCCTGGCTGCTGGGGCAAAGCGAGTCGTTCCGCGCCCTGTTCGAGGACATCGGCGCGGAGTTTCTTCGCGACAAGACCGACACCAATCCCCTCTTCGCGGCGGCATTGCCGAACAAGCTCGTCTGCGTGGTGCCCTCCAGACGAGCCCGGGAGCTTGCCGAGACCGCCATCGCCGCCGCCAGGCGGCGCGCCAGGCAGATCGCCCAGGATGCAGCATCCAAGGTCTTCGCCGAGGCGAATGTCGATCTGACCGAAGAGACACGTGCCCAGATCGCAGCCCAGATGGCGGAGTTCCCCGAGGCCTTCTGGGCGGCCGCCACCTGGCCGATGGCGGCGGACCTGCGCGACACCGCGGCGGCCGCGGGGCAATTGCAGAAGGCTTTGGCGGCTGTCCACCCGGAGCTGTCTCGGCGAGGGGTCTTCGATGAGCGCACCTGGGGTGTTCTGACCCAGGCGCTGGATCTCCAGGGCTGGCAGCTCTGGCAGCCCAACGCTGGCATCCTCTATCCGGCCGTCTACGAACTGGCGGAGCGCTCCCTCGCCGCCGCCAAAGCCGCCCGGCCTTTCGCGCCGCTCACTCAGCAAGGGCATCGCTGCACCCAGTGCGGCGAGCGGGAGTGGCTGACCGACCGTCGCGACCTGCTCGGTCTGAATCGCCGGGACCGCCAGTCGCTCAGTGTGTGGGGCAAGCTCGCTGAAAAGCGGCGGTCTTGGGCCAAGGAGGGCGAGCACCTGTGCGCCCTGTGCACCGCCAAGCGCCTGTGGCCGACGCTCTTCGCCGCAGAGGTCGGCAGCGTTGTCGGGAAGCAGGTCGACCGCTTCGTCGTCAGCACCCACGCCCTGGCCCTGTCTACCGCGGTAGAGATCCATCTCGATGCGCCGCAACGGAGCATCGATGCAGCGACGGCGCTGACGACACTCGAAACGGTTCTAACGACCCTCGACCTGGAGCCGGTCGTGCTACCGAAGCGGCTCATGAGGCCGCTCCATGATCGACCGGCCATGCTCACTGTGGCGAAGCGGTTGCCGGCCCTACTGGAACGGGTGCGCGACGAAGAGAGCGCAGACGCGCAGATCGAGGGCACCACGATCCGTTTCGGTGAGATCAACCGGCTGGTGAAGGATCTCTTCGGCCGGCGTCCGGAGACCTACTACGCCCTCATCCAGATGGACGGCGACCGCATGGGCGCCTGGCTTGCCGGGAACGAGGACGAGTACAAGCTGGCCTACCGCGACACCTGGCACCCCCAGGTCCAAGCCGCGGTGGACAGCTTCGCGGGAGACAATCAAGCGCTTCGCGCTTACCTCAGCGCCTTGCGCCCGCCGTCGCCGGCGCGCCATGCCGCCATCTCGCGCGCACTCAACGATTTCTCCATTCATCTGGCCCGCCACATCGTCGAGGACTGCGTCAAGGGCAAGCTGCTCTACGCCGGCGGCGACGATGTGCTGGCCCTGGTGGCGGTGGATGACCTCTTCGATGCCATGCAACTGCTCCGCCTCGCCTACAGCGGCCTCGCGCCTGCCGAGAACATGGACCTGGGCAAGCGTGTCGGGGAGTTGCGCCCTGGGGGCGCGGAGCGACAGCGCGGCCTACTGCTCAAGGACGGCTTCGGTCTGCTCGACGGTCGCCTCATGACCCTCATGGGCCACCGGGCCACCGCCTCCATGGGCGCCGTGGTGGCCCATCATCAGGCCCCCCTCGGCATGGTGCTGCGGCAATTGCGCGAGGCCGAGCACCGCGCCAAGAACGCTGGGCGCGATCGTTTCTGCCTCCGTGTCTTGAAGCGCGGCGGCGGTGAAGTGAGCGTCGTCAGCCCTTGGTGGCCGGTCGCCGAAAAGCAGCGCCCGCAGGTTGGCGCCAGCGCCCTGCGCCTGCTGAAGGACCTGCGCGACGAGCTGGCCCAAACCAGCTTCTCCCGCGGGGCCATCTTCCGGGCCCAGCTCTGGTTCGAGGGCATTACCGACGCGCCGGGAGACCTCGCCGATGGCCTTTGGCGCGCCCAGGTGGCGGGCAGCCTGGCCTATCAGTTCGATCGCCAGAACAGGGATGAGGCGGGCAAGGCGCGGGTCGCCCAACTGGCACGCGATGCCGTCGACTTCGTCTGCGACGTGATTCGCCCAGGGCATCCCAAGACGGCACTGGAGAACCTCCTCGTCACCGCCGAGTTCTTCGCCCGTGAGTTCCGTGCCGGGCGGTCACCTTCTACCGGGGAGGCGTTGGAGCCCGCGACCCAGGGAGGGTTGTCATGACCCAGTTCTACTTTGTCGAGCCCGTCGACAGCCTGTTCGTCCGGGGCAACCTGGCCTTTGGCGACTCGGGCGAGCATGGCACCGGCGCCATGCCGCCACCGCCCTCGCTCTTCGCCGGGGCCTTCCGCTCCACCATCCTGGGTGGCGACGCCGAGGCGCTGGCGCGGTATCTGGGGCAGGGGGCCACTGGGGACGCCGGGCTGGATGCCGCACTCGGCACCCTGGACCCAAGAACCGGCCAGGTGATCCGCCCGGGCACCTTTCGCGTGCCTTGGGTGAGCCTCGCCGGCCGCAGGGACTCCACTAACGCCCCATTGGTGGAGCCTGTCTTCACGCTTCCCGCCGATCTGGTGAAGCTCGATCAGGGGTTCGCCCGTCTGAGCCCCGAGCCGGCCAATGCCCTAGTCAGCGACGGCCGCTACCTGCCCTGCGTCGCGGTCTTGCGCACCGACCGGCAGGCCAAGCCGGAAGGCGGCGCTTACCTCAGTGCGCACGGCTGGCGCAGCCACCTGGCCGGCGAGCTGCCTGATGTCGCCTCGGGCACCGTCAAAGCCGCCGACCTGCACGCCCGGGATCCGCGACTGGGGATCGGGCTCGATCCGGGTGCGGGCACCGTGGAGTCCGGTCTGATCTACACCACCGAGGGCCACGCCTTCAGTCCGCAAGCGGACCCGGTGCAGCCCGACCGGGTTCCCAAGCCTTTCATCTCCACCGGCTTCCTGGTGGGTATCGACGGGGCCGACGGGCTCCTGCCGGAGGTCGGATTTCTGCGCCTGGGTGGCGAGGGCCGGGGCGCCCGTTACCGGCGGGTGGACTACCAGCCCCCGGCACCACCAATCCAGGCCATCGCTGAGAGTGGCCGCTTCCGACTCATCCTCGCCACCCCGGGGTTGTTCGCCGATGGCTGGCTGCCCCCGGGCGTGCGCCGCGAGGGCCGGGACTACCTGTGGAGCGCTGGGGGCTGGAGCGCTCGGCTGATGTGCGCCGCAGTACCGCGCCGCGAGGTCGTCTCCGGCTGGGACCTCTTCGCCTGGAAACCGAAGGACGCGCAGCGGGCCGCCCCCGCCGGCAGCGTTTACTGGTTCGAGGATCTGCAAGACCCCACCGACAAGCTTGCCGCCTGGGCGGGCGGCGGGCTCTGGGGCGACACTGTTGACCATCAACGCCGGGCCGAGGGCTACAACCTCGCCTGGATCGCCGGTTGGACCTGACGAGGGTGACAGAAGATGCAAGCCGTTCGATTGAATGCCGTCGTCGGTGATGACCACCGACTTCAGGTCGTTGTTCCAGCGGAGATACCCGTCGGCGAGGTCGAGGTCATCGTGCTCGCCACCGCGCCGACCCCCGCACGCGTCGAGCAAAGCCTCGGCGAGCTTTTCGCCGAGCTTGATCGGATGCCGCACAGGCGCCTGACCAAGGAGGAGGTCGATCGGTATCTTGCCGAGGAGCGGGCGAGCTGGGACTGACGCCATGATTCGCCTCTATTGGGATGCCTGTGTGTTGATCTACCGGCTTCAGGACGTGGAGCCCTGGAATCGGAGTATCGCCAGCGCCCTGGCGGCGATTCCCGCGCCCAAGCTGGTGGTGAGCGAGCTGGGACGCATGGAGTGCCGCGTCAAGCCGCTGCGCGAAGCGGACCAGGTTACGCTCGCGAAGTACGACAAGTTCTTCGCGGCACCTACCCTCGGCTGGGTGCCGCACGACAGGCCTGTCTTCGACCTGGCCGCGGATCTGCGCGCACACCACGCCCTGAAGACCCCGGACGCCTTGCACCTAGCCGCGGCGATCGTCGGCGGGTGCAGCGAGTTTTGGACCAACGACCGGCGACTGGAGCAAGCGGCCGAGGGCCGCCTCCGGGTCGTATCGGTCGGCGACCTGCCCTAAAGGAGCCCATCATGTTTCAGGCCAACCGTCTCGTCTTCTACTACGCCGTCACCCCCGTCCACATGGGCGCCGGCTCCGCTATTGGCGCCATCGACAACCCGATCCAGCGGGAGGTGCACACCCAGCACCCGGCCTTCGCGGGCTCTGGACTCAAGGGGGCGCTGCGGCACCACTTCAACCGTGCCTGGCCGCAAGAGGGCAAGTCCGGTGGCCTCATCGCCCGGATCTTTGGCCCCGAGACCAACGCCTCCGACTACGCCGGCGCCTTGTCGCTCTCGGACGCGCAACTGGTCGCCCTGCCGGTGCGCTCCCTCAAGGGCGCCTATGTCTATGCGACCTGTCCGCTGGCGTTGGCCAGGGTCAAACGGCTCGCAGGCTTATCAGGGGTCGAGGCCGAGTGGATGGTCCCGGAGGTGCCGGACGGCCAGGCCCAGATTGGAGCCGAGTCGGCTGAGTCCATGCTCGCCAATGGCCGCTTGGTGTTGGAGTCCTTCGAGCTCGGTCGCGCCGAAGGCGATTGCGCGCCCATCGGCGCCTGGCTGGCGAGTCATGTCTTTGCCGACCCAGGGGATTTCTTCGCCAAGAAGGTCAGGTGCGATCTGGTGGTGCTCAACGACACCACCTTTTCGCACTTCGCGCGTCATGCGATGGTGGTCGAGCCCCATGTTCGCATCGACGACGAGTCCGGTACCGCCGACGACGGCGGGCTCTTCTACACCGAGAACCTGCCGCCGGAGACCGTCATGGTGGGGCTCACCCAGGCCAGTGTGGAGCGCTTCAAGAAAGACAGCCGAAAGGACGACTCACCGCCGCTCCTAAGGAACGGTTCACTAACAAGTTACTCAGTCTTCCTAGACTGACAGGTAACAAATATGCGCCAACATATTGAGCGGAAGTGCTCCGGGTGAGACGATCGCCACCACGCACTGGATGGTATGGGTGGTCTGATGAGCGAG
>JBGSUY010000005.1:0-5479 GCA_041753195.1 Chromatiaceae bacterium | reverse complement strand
GGCGGCTGGACCAGCTCGTCGCCCTCACGAGCACCATTGCCTGACCCCGAATACCCGGCGCCTGCCGAGGAGCCCCGACACGCGATGGCCGACACCCCGGATATCCTGAAAAAGATCTGCCACCGCAAGGTGGAAGAAGTCTGCGCCCGGGCCGAGCGGGTACCACTCGACGCGCTCAAGGCGCGGGTGCCCGATGTACCGCCGGTGCGTGGATTCGCCGCCGCCCTCGATTCCCGGGTTTCCGAGGGGCGCCCGGCGGTGATCGCTGAGATCAAGCGGGCGAGCCCCAGCAAGGGTGTGCTGCGGGAGGACTTCCGACCCGCCGAGATCGCCGTGAGCTATGAGCGGGGCGGGGCGGCCTGCCTATCGGTACTGACCGACCAGGACTTCTTTCAGGGCTCGGACCGGTATCTAGTGGAGGCCCGGTCCGCCTGCGCCCTGCCGGTGATCCGCAAAGACTTCATCATCGATCCCTATCAGGTCTTCGAGGCCCGTGCCATCGGCGCCGACTGCATCCTCCTGATCGCCGCGTGCCTGGAGGATGGGGCACTGCGGGATCTCAGCGGACTGGCCCAGGAGCTGAGGATGGACGTGCTGGTGGAGGTCCACGACGCCGCCGAGCTGGCCCGCGCCCTGGCGGTCCCCGGGCGGCTCGTCGGGATCAACAACCGTAACCTGCGAACCTTCGAGGTGAGCCTCGAGACAACGCTCGGGCTCTTGGGGTCGGTGCCCGAAGGGCGCCTGCTGGTGACGGAGAGCGGCATCCTGGGGCCGGAGGACGTGGCCCTGATGCGGAGCCGGGGGGTTCAGGCCTTCCTGATCGGAGAGGCTTTCATGCGCGCCCCCGACCCGGGGGCGGAGCTTGCGCGGTTGTTCTTCTCGGAAGGGCCGAGCGCCTAGGAACCAGGGCCAAGGAGGCGTGGCGGTGCGCCCGGGTGTGAGGTCCATCCCCCAATAAGCGATTGGTGAAGTCGCGTAGACCAGGAATCCTTTCCTTGGCCCTTGGCCCTTGGCCCTTGGCCCTTGGCCCTTGGCCCTTGGCCCTTAACGAGTCCCAAATACGACGATAGTCTTGCCCTTGACGCTGATCAGCCCCTGCTCTTCCAGGCTCTTCAGGACCCGTCCGGCCATTTCCCGGGAGCAACCGACGATGCGACCGATCTCCTGACGGGTCACCCGGATCTGCATGCCGTCCGGGTGGGTCATGGCGTCCGGCTGTTTGCACAGGTCCAGCAGGGTGCCGGCGATGCGGCCGGTCACGTCGAGGAATGCGAGGTGACCCACCTTGCGGCTGGTCTGACGCAGGCGCTGAGAAAGCTGGAATCCAACGGCGTACAGGAAGTCCTTCGCCACGTCCTTGAGCTCGTTGTCCAGCAGACGGTCCAGGCGCTGATAGGTGATCTCCGCCACCCGGCATTTGACGCGGGTGCGGATGATGACGCTGCGGGTATTCTGGGGGACGAAGAGTCCCATCTCGCCGATGAATTCGCCCTTGTTGATATAGGCGAGGAGCAGCTCGCGCCGGTCCTCGTCGTCGATTACCGCGGCGACCGAGCCTTCGATCAGGTAATGGAGGCTCTCCGCGGGCTCGCCGACGCGGATGAAATCGACGTTCTTGTCATAGGACTTAGTATGGCAATAGGACAGGAAGGGTTCGAGCCACCGTGGATCCGGCTTCAGTGGTCTCAGGATGCTCAATGGTTGGCTCATGGCGTCGCCCGAGAGGCTTACAAGCCTTGCTATTCCCAATGACCCTGAGATTGTCATAACACCCCCGGAAGATTATGTGTAGGACGTCACACTGCGTGTGAATCGGTGCCGGCGGGTCAGTCCTTGCGTTGGCGACTGTAGTGAGTGGTGCGGTCTGGGTTGCCGCTGGGCCCCCCGGATGAGGACAGGACCTAAAGAACACGCGATATCAGGTTGTTTTGGGCGCCGCTTTTCCGCCACGAACCGGATTCTAGGCAAGCGGCTCGGTCTTGTCGATCTGTGATAGCCTCCGCGTTCGCGATGGGCGCGGGGCTCTATTTCGGCCCGCGGGGGGTGAGAGATGAAGGCGCGCGTGAAGTGGATCGAGGGCGTGGCCATGCTCGGTGAATCGGGCTCGGGCCACGGGGTGGTCATGGACGGCTCGCCGGAGCTGGGGGGGCGCAACCTCGGGGTGAGGCCCATGGAGATGATCCTCATCGGCATGGGTGGCTGCACGGAGTTCGACGTGCTCCTGGTCCTGCGCAAGGCCCGCCAGCGGGTAACCGATTGCGTAGTGGAGCTGGAGGCGGAGCGCGCCCAGTCCGATCCCAAGGTCTTTACCCGCATCCACGCCCATTTCATCTTGACTGGGCATGGGCTCGATCCGCGGCACGTGGAGCGGGCCATCCAGCTCAGCGCGGAGAAGTATTGCTCCGCCTCCATCATGCTGGGGGCCACGGCCGCCATCACCCACGATTTCGAGATCCGCGATGCCTGACCCCGCGGCGGAATTCGACGCGCTCGCCGAGGAGTTCTACGCCGTCTGGTTCCGTTACCGCCCCGATAGGGCACTCGCCGCCGGGGTACCGAGTTACGGCTGTCTGCTCCCCGCCCAGGACGATGACGAGCTCGGGGCGCTCGCGGGCTGGCTGGAATCCCTGCTCCTGGGTCTGGACGAGATTGACCAAAGGGTCCTCGAGTCGGACCGGCGCCTGGACTATGCGCTGATGGCCGGGGCCGCCAGGGTGGAGCATCGGGAGCTGCGGGACTTCGACTGGCGCCGCCGGGACCCCTTGCGTTACCTCCCCCTGGGGGAGATCCACCGTCTGAGCCTAGAGCCCTCGCAAGGGCGGCGGGATTGGTTGGGCCGGCTCCTGGTCCGGATCCCGGAGCATCTGCGCCACGCCCAGGGACAGTTGCGGCCCGCGACCGAGTCCCTGGCACCGCTCCTGGTGCGCGTGGCGGCCGGGGAGGCGGACGACGGACGCTGTTACCTCCGGGAGCTGATCCGAGGCCCCTGGCTGCGCGGGCGTTGCCAGGGCCTCGGCGAGCTGGAGTCCCTGGCCGAGCTGGCCTGCGACTCCCTGGCCGATTTTCGCGAGCTCCTGAGGAGTGAGCTGCTTCCCCGGGCGACAGGCCCCCTGGGCTGCGGTGAAGAGCATCTAATGCTGCGCCTGGCCGAGCTCCACTTCCTGGGTGCTGACGCGAAGACAGTCGAGGCCGCGCTGGCGCGGGCCCTCGCCCGGGTGGAGGACGGGATCCGCCGGTGCCCCGCCCCGTCGCGATCGGTTGCCGCCCCGGGCTCTCGGGAGCCGGCCCAGGGGTCGGCCGCGGTGGACTGCTACGGGTATCAGGTCCTCTGTGACCGGTGGTGGCAGGAGATCGAGGCGAGCGGTCTGGTCGCCCTGCCCCAAGCGCCCCTGCGGCTCGGAATTCGTCCACAGTGTCCCGGATCAGGGCGGTTCGGCGTCCACTACCTCGCCTGGGGCGAGGGTGCGGGTACCCTGTATCTCCCACCCGGCGGGGTGGGTAATGCCGCGGTCGTCCGGGAGTCGCTGCGGGACCTGTGTCTAAGCGCCGGCTGGGGCGGGGAGCACCTCTTCGCCTGGACGGATCGCCGAAGGGCGGGTCTGATGGCCCGGCGTCTGGCCAATGGTCGATCCCTCACCCTCGGCTGGCATCTCTATCTGGATCGGCTACTTGCCCAGCAGCCTGGGTCGGACCCGGGGCGCCGCCTGGCCGCTCTGCAACGGCAACGGGAGCGGCTACTTCTCGCCCAGCTCGACCTCGACCTCCATCGAGGCTTCATGGAGTCCGATCAGGCCCTGGCCCGGCTCGCCGGGCTCGGGCAGGAGGGCCCGGCGGCGGAGGCCCGACTCTCCCAGATAGCCCGGGCGCCGGGCGACGCCCTGGCGGGGGCCTTGGGGTGGCTGCTGCTCGAGGCCGCGCGGGAGCGCCAGGAAGTGGCGGAGGGGAGCGGCTTCTCGCCGCGCCGCTTCCATGATCTGCTGGTGTCCCAGGGAGCCGTGCCCCTGCCCCTGGTCCTGCAGTCGGTCTTCGGCGAGCCGCTTTGGCGTGCCGCACGGGACCAGGTCTTCGCGGGAAAATGAGTGGCGAGTAGCGAGTAGCGAGTAGCGAGTAGCGAGGGCCCAGTCTCGTAGGGTGCGGTTCGCTTGCGCTTACCGCACCACTACACCCAATAGACCCCGCGCGTCATCACCTTGGAGGCGAGGCGCATGGCGAGCCGGACCGGGGCCGGCAGCTCGGCCCCGCCGGCGGCCCTGGCCACCTGGGCATGATGAATCTCGTCCACCTTCATCTGCTCCAGCACAGCTCGCGTCCGTTCATCCCGCTCTGGGATCTGGCCGAGATGGTCGTCCAGGTGGTCCTCCACCTGGCGCTCCGTCTCGACCACGAAGCCCAGGCTCCAGCGATCCCCGGCGAGCCCCGCCGCCGCCCCGATGGCGAAGGATCCGGCGTAGAAGAGTGGGTTGAGCAGGCTCTTGCGATCGCCGAGCTCCTCGATCCGGGTCTCGCACCAGGCCAGATGGTCGTTCTCCTCCTGGGCCGAGCGCTCCAGGCGTCGGCGCGTCTCCGGCAAGCGGGCGGTCAGGGCCTGGCCCTGGTAGAGGGCCTGGGCGCATACCTCGCCCGTGTGGTTGATGCGCATCAGCCGCGCCACGTGGCGCCGCTCCTGCTCGCCGAGGTCCACCTCGGGGAGATGGGCCGCCGGGTTGGGGCGCTCCGTGGTCTGGGGTCGCCCGAAGACGGTGCGCAGTGCGTTGTCCGCGCTCATCAAGAGCCGGTCGAGGGGGCTGTAGCGGCGGGTGGTCATAGGGGTGGTGCCCTTGAGGCTCTTGGGTCGGGCGAGGCTCTTGGGCCTCCGTGGGCTACCGATGCTATAGCGCCAAGGGCCAAGCGCCAAGGGCGTAGGGTGGATAGGCGCGGCGCATCCACCACACCGCCAAGGCCCCAGCACCAACGGCGGCCGATCTGACTACCCCTCAGCGCTTGGCCCTTGGCCCTTGGCGCTCTCCCAAACCAACTCCACCGGATGACATACCTCGATGGCCAGACCCGCCGCCCGGGTCCCGGCGGCGAGGTGCAGGGCACAGCCCGGGTTGGTGGTGACCAGGAAGTCCGGGGGCTGCTCGGCCAGCGCGGCGAGCTTGCTCGCGAGCAGGGCCCCGGCCATGGCGGGCTGATCCAGCAGATAGGTGCCGGCGGCGCCGCAGCAGGTGGCATTACCCGGGAGCGATTGGACATCCAACGCCGGGATCAGTCTCAGAATCCGGTAGATGGCCCCGGTGTCCTTGAGCAGATTGCGGTGCGAGCAGGGCTCGTGAACCAGGGCCCTGCCCGGCAAGGGGCGAAGTGACAACCGGTCCAGGGGTGCAAGGCGGTCCAGGAAGTCGCACAGCTCCAGGGCGTGACGGCTCTGCGTCCCCTCCCGCAGCTCGGCGACACAGGCGCTCGCGAGCCCAACCAGGGGAGGGGCGCTCGGGTCGCG
>JBGSUY010000004.1:0-5665 GCA_041753195.1 Chromatiaceae bacterium | reverse complement strand
CCGGCGCCATCGCCGCGGTGGGGCAGGGGGGCTGACCATGCTGATCCAAGACCTCGATCGGGCCGGCGGCTACTGGGGGGCGGTCTACGCCTTCAGCGCCATCGACGGACTCCAGGTGATCATCGACGGCCCCGTGGGCTGCGAGAACCTGCCGGTGACGGCGGTCCTGCACTACACCGACGGGATGCCGCCCCATAGCCTGCCCCTCAGCGTGACCGGTCTGGGCGAGGAAGAGCTGGGGCAGAAGGGCACCGAGCAGGCCATGACCCGGGCCCATGGGACCCTGGACCCCGAGCGGCCCGCGGTGGTGGTGACCGGCTCCATCGCCGAGATGATCGGCGGCGGCGTGACACCCAACGGCAAGAACATCCTGCGCTTCCTGCCGCGCACCATCGACGAGGACCAGTGGCAGAGCGCCGACCGCGCCCTGTTCTGGCTCTGGACCCAGTTCGGGGCCCAGCAATCCAAGTCCGCGGCCAAGGGGGCCGCGCGCGCCAAGGTTGCCAAGCCCGCCCGCAAGCCCCGGGTCAACCTCATCGGTCCCATGTACGGGACCTTCAACATGTGGTCTGACCTGGCGGAGATCCGCCGGCTGGTGGAGGGCATCGGGGCCGAGGTCAACCTGGTCTTCCCACTCGGCACCCGCTTGGCCGAGATCCCGCGGCTCAAGGATGCCGAGGTCAATATCTGCCTGTACCGGGAGTTCGGGCGGCTACTCTGCGAGTCGCTGGATCGCCCCTATCTCCAGGCCCCCATCGGTCTGCACAGCACCACCCGTTTCCTGCGCAAGCTGGGCGAGCTCCTGGGGCTGGACCCGGAGCCGTTCATCGCCTCCGAGCGAACGACCACCCTGGCCCCCATCTGGGACCTGTGGCGCTCGGTCACCCAGGACTTCTTCGCCACCGCAAGCTTCGCCGTGGTGGCCACCGAGACCTACACGCGGGGGCTGCGCCACTATTTGGCGGACGAGCTCGGGTTGCCCTGCAGCTTTGCGGTGGCCCGCCGCCCGGGGGTCAAGCCGGACAATCAGGCGGTGCGCCGCCAGGTCCAGGAAGAGACCCCTTTGATCCTGTTCGGGAGCTACAACGAGCGCATGTACCTGGCGGAGATCGGGTCTCGGGCCGCCTATATCCCTGCATCCTTCCCGGGGACAATCATCCGCCGCCACACTGGCACCCCCTTCATGGGCTACGCGGGGGCCACCTACCTGGTGCAGGAGGTGTGCAACGCCCTGTTCGATGCACTTTTCCACATCCTGCCCCTGGGGTCGGAGCTGGACCGCCACGACCCCACCCCAGCCCGGGAGCTGCCGGAGCTGCCGTGGACCGCCGACGCCAAGGCGGCCTTGGACGCGGCGGTGGAGAGCCAGCCCGTGCTGATCCGCATCTCAGCGGCGAAACGACTGCGCGACGAGGCGGAGCGTGCCGCGCGCAAGGCGGGAGAGCCCCTGGTGACCCTGGAGCGGCTGTTGCGCGCCAAGGCCCTCCTTGCCCGGGAGACGCACGCATGAGCCCTCGGCGTGTCATCCAACCACCAGCCTGGGGGGCCTGTCCGGTCCCCAGGTCGTCCTGTCCTCCCCATCCCATGCCGTCAAGCCGGCCTCGTTTCCCACAGGAGTCCGCGTCATGACCATACTCAATCACACCGCCCAGTTCGTGGCCGCGGAGCGCCGACAGTTCCGCCTGATCTCTGGGGTCGCCTTCGTCGTGTTCCTCACGATCACCGCCCTGGCGCGGCTCCTGCCACGCCGCCTCCGCCCCTGGTCGCCGGCGGGCGATCGCCGTCTGTCCTTCATCGCCGAGGCCCGGGCACTGACCAACACCGTCGTGCCCTTCGCCTTCCTCTAGGGGGGACAGTCGATGAAGGGCAAGAAAGGCACAGGTCCCGAGGACCAGATCCCGCCCGTCGCTGAGCCAGAGCCCGCACAGCAGATGGACCCCGTGGTGCCCGAGGCGACTGCCGCCGTCGCCGAGGGACGAAAGAGGACCAGGCGTGCGGCGGCGCCCAAGACCCAACCCGCGCAGACCCGCGCACCCAAGGCCGAGAGGCCAACCCAAGCACCGGAGGTTTTCGCCATGGCCAATGAGAAGAGCAGTCTTTCCGGACTCACCGAGGACGAGGCCAAGGAGTTCCACGGGATCTTTGTCTCGAGCTTCCTGGCCTTCACCGCGGTCGCGGTGGTCGCCCATATCCTCGCCTGGGCGTGGCGCCCCTGGCTCTAGGTCCCGAGCTCAACGTATCGCCGAATCAATCGCCGAACCAAGAGAGGAGCTGACATTATGTTCAAGGCACTTCAAGAAGACATGTACAAGATCTGGCTTATCTTCGATCCCCGCCGGGCGCTCATTGGCGTCTTCGCCTTTCTGATCGTGTTGGCGTTGCTTATCCATATGCTCCTGCTTAGCACGGAGCGCTTCAATTGGCTGGAGACGAAGGCCGCGCCCGCCGGGGCGGCAGTCTCTCAGGTGGCGCCGCCGGCGCCGGGTCAGACGCTCTAGCGTCATTCGCTGCGGGCGGCGGACAGGGGGCTCCCGTCTTCCCTCCCTTCCGCTACCGGGCACCGCGTGGAGGTCGTCCGGCCGGCGCCTCCCGATCAGAGGGTTAAATCATGGCCATGCTGAGTTTTGAGAGAAAGTATCGCGTTCGCGGGGGGACGCTGATTGGGGGAGATTTGTTCGACTTTTGGGTGGGGCCGTTCTATGTCGGCTTCTTCGGGGTCACCACGATCTTCTTCGCCGCCCTCGGCACCCTGTTGATTGTCTATGGTGCGGCCATTGGGCCCACCTGGAATATCTGGCAGATCAATATCGCGCCACCGGACCTGAGCTATGGATTGGGGCTGGCGCCGCTTACGGAGGGAGGGCTCTGGCAGATCATCACCATCTGCGCCATCGGCGCCTTCGGATCCTGGGCCCTGCGTCAGGCGGAGATCGCCCGCAAACTGGGGATGGGGTACCACGTGCCCATCGCCTTCGGTGTCGCGATATTCGCCTATGTCACCCTGGTGGTGATTCGTCCGGTGCTGCTGGGCGCCTGGGGGCACGGTTTCCCCTATGGGATTCTGAGCCATTTGGACTGGGTGTCCAACGTCGGCTACCAGTTCCTGCACTTCCACTACAACCCGGCGCACATGTTGGCCATCACGTTCTTCTTCACGAATGCCCTGGCCCTGTCCATGCACGGGTCTCTAATCCTTTCGGTGACCAATCCGCAGAAGGGTGAGCCGGTCAAAACCGCCGAGCACGAGAACACCTTCTTCCGGGATGACATCGGCTATTCCATCGGCGCCCTGGGAATCCATCGCCTGGGCCTCTTCCTGGCCCTCTCGGCCGCCTTCTGGAGTGCCGTCTGCATCATGATCAGCGGCCCCTTCTGGACCCGCGGCTGGCCCGAGTGGTGGAACTGGTGGCTCAACCTCCCGGTTTGGGGTTGATATCGGAGAACCGTCATGCCTGAGTATCAAAACATCTTTACATCGGTCCAGGTACGCTCGCCGGCGTATCCCGGCGTGCCCCTCGGTGCGGGGGAGAGGGATCGTCTAGGCAAGCCCGGCTTCTCCTATTGGCTTGGGAAGATCGGCGACGCCCAGATCGGTCCAATCTATCTGGGGGTCACGGGGGTCTTCTCCCTGGTCTTCGGGTTCATCGCAATCGAGATCATCGGGCTCAACATGTGGGCCTCGGTGGATTGGAACCCGATCCAGTTCGTGCGCCAACTCTTCTGGCTCGCCCTGGAGCCCCCGGCACCGGAGTATGGCCTGAGCATACCGCCCCTCGCGGACGGCGGCTGGTGGCTGATGGCCGGGTTCTTCCTCACCACCTCCATCATCCTGTGGTGGGTGCGCACCTATCGGCGGGCGCTGGCCCTGGGGACCGGAACCCATCTCGCCTGGGCCTTCGCCGCCGCCATCTGGCTCTATCTGGTGCTGGGTCTGATTCGCCCGGTGTTGATGGGGAGTTGGTCGGAGGCGGTGCCCTTCGGGATCTTCCCCCACCTGGACTGGACGGCGGCCTTCTCGATCCGCTACGGCAACCTGTTCTACAACCCCTTCCATATGCTCTCCATCGCCTTCCTTTACGGGTCGGCCGTGCTGTTCGCGATGCACGGGGCCACCATCCTGGCGGTGAGCCGGTATGGCGGTGACCGGGAGATCGACCAGGTGGTGGACCGGGGAACGGCGGCCGAGCGCGCGGCCCTGTTCTGGCGTTGGACCATGGGCTTCAATGCCACCATGGAGTCGATCCATCGCTGGGCCTGGTGGTTCGCGGTCCTCACCGTGATCACGGGCGGTATCGGCATCCTGCTGACCGGGACCGTGGTGGATAACTGGTTCCTGTGGGGCCAGAAGCACGGCCTGGTGCCCGTGTACCCGGTGGAAGGGGTGGCCGCGCCGGATCCGGCGACACTCCCGGGAGGTATGTGATGAAGACCAAGAGATTGCCCGTGCCGAAGGCGCTGTCGGTCTTGGCCTGCGGGCTCGCCGTGCTGGTGGTGACGGGCTGTGAGAAGCCGCCCATGGAGACGGTGCAGCGGGGCTACCGGGGTGTTGGCCAGGAGGCGGTCATCAACCCGCGGATCCTGGCGGACCAGATCGCCGTCAACGTGGTGCCCGCGCCCCAGCCACCGGCGGCGCCGGTTCCGATCCTGGCAGGCCAGACCTACCCAGAGCTTAAGGTGCTGGGCGGGCTCACCCTGACCGAGTTCAACCGCCAGATGGCGGCCATCAGCCAGTGGGTGGCGCCGCCCGAGCAGGGCTGCGCCTACTGCCACAACCTGGAGAACATGGCCTCCTACGAGAAGTACACCAAGACGGTGGCTCTCTCGATGCTGCGTATGACCCAGGATACCAATGCGCAATGGAAGGATCATGTGGGTGACACCGGGGTGACCTGCTGGACCTGCCATCGTGGAAAGGCCGTGCCGACCTACGTGTGGACCTCGGAGCCCTTCGATGATCAGCCAGGGGGCATGATCCCGACGCGGCAGAACCAGGCATCCGCACTGGTGGCCTACTCTTCCCTGCCGAGGGATCCGCTCACGGCCTTCCTGGACCGGACGGACAACACCATCAGCGTGGTGTCGCCTTACGCCTTGCCCACGGGTGAGGTCGGGCGCAAGGGCATCAAGCACGCCGAATGGACCTACGGGCTCATGATGCACCTCTCCGACTCCCTGGGTGTGAACTGCACCTACTGCCACAACAGCCGCGCATTCTATAAATGGGAGCCCACGCGGGTGAAGGCCTGGTACGCCATCCGGCACGTGCGCAGCATGAACCGGGACTACATCTGGCCCCTCAGCGAGGTCCTGCCGGCGTCCCGCAAGGGCCCCTTGGGTGACCCCCAGCGGGTGGCCTGCAGCACCTGTCACCAGGGCGTCTACAAGCCCCTCTTTGGTGCGCCCATGCTGAAGGACTACCCGGCGCTCGCGGGGCCCATTGCGTCCCCGACGGCACCCGGCACGAGAACCGGACTGGCTCGTCGAGTCGCTGGCTCCGCACCGTGTGCGGTCATTCGCTCCGGCTCGGCTCCGCGGGCAACGGGAAGCGTTCCTCGAACCACGCCTGCCAGACCGGTGTTTCACGGGCGGCGGTTTCGGCCGCCTGATCGCCATAAAAGTAAATGCCCAGCACACCCATGCTCGTCGGACCGCCCATGTTGAAGGC
>JBGSUY010000003.1:0-4694 GCA_041753195.1 Chromatiaceae bacterium | reverse complement strand
GCAAATGCTCCGAGACGTTCCGCGACCTCAAGGACAGATTCATTCGCCATGACGACGTCCTCGGTCATTGGAACTACGTCGTCGATGCGCACGGTATTAGCTGAGCGTATGTATTACTTGTTTTTCACTCAATCCTTAGGGCTACCTGTCAGTGACTTCGGCCAAGTGCCGAACGTGGATTCGAGCAGTCCCGGTACCCTGCCGCTCTTCGGGTCCGGGGCTGAAACCATCGGGCTACAAATCCCATACCGGCCGATAGCCGGTGCGATACAGGGGGCGCTCAGACTCTTGCTTAACCGGGGCCTAGGAGAGCCGCCCTCCGGAAATCCAAGGACGGCTGCACCACCACGAGCTAGCGGAGATGCCACCATGACCATGACGAGCCCATTCCACGCCAATGCCCTGCGCGCGCGTGTCCAGGAGACCCACGAGCGGGTGGCGCGCAACCCCTACGGCCAGTTTCACCTCCACCGCGGACCCTATTACGCCCGGCACTACCTGGGCTATGACGGGGCCGATCTCCAGGGCCTTCCCCAGGTGGCGCTCGACCGTTTCATCGGGGTCGGCAACCCCTTCTCGGTCGGCGAGATCAACCCCGGCGAGCGCATCCTCAGCCTGGGCTGCGGCGCTGGCACAGACGCCCTGATCGCCGCCCGACGCGTGGGCCCGCAAGGCCGCGTGGTCGGTTTGGACGAATCGCCGGCCATGCGCACCTGCGCGCGCATGGCGATCAGGGCCAGCGGGCTCGCCGACTGGGTGGAGATTCGCGACGGGCGTCCCGATGCTCTCCCCCTGGCGGACGAGTCCGTGGACCTGGTCATCGCCAATGGGGTCCTGTACCTGGCGGCGGACCGCGGCCCCGCCTTCTCCGAGATCCAACGGGTGCTCAGGCCCGGCGGGCGGCTCTATCTGGCGGACCTGGTGGTCGACCGTGCGCCCGCCTTCAGCCCGTCGGCGGTCGCCGACCTCTGGTCCGCCGTCCTCGCCGGGGTCCTCTTGGAGGACGAACTGAGCGAGCTGGCAGTCCGTGCCGGACTGCGCCAGGGGCGCCTGGTGAGCTGTTACGACTGTCTGCGCAACACCCCACTGGGCGCGCGCCTGCCCGCTCACCTACGCTTCCATGCCGCGACCCTGTCCTGCGTCAAATGAGGAGTTAAAGCCATGAACCGTGTTCACGAGATCGCCTGGTGGTACTGGCTCGCTTCCGGTGTGCTGCTGGCGGCGGCCCTGGCCGGTACCCTGGGGTTCGTGCCCCTGATCGCCCTCACCCTGGCGCAGACCCTGCATTACCGGCTGCGGGAGGGCTCGGTGCGGGCCTTCCCGGTGCAGGTGCGAATCGGCTATCTGCTCTGGCTGCTCGCCGGGCTCCTCGGGCCTCTCGGCTTCTTCCACTGGATCCAGCTCGCCGGGACCTGGGCCATGGTGCTGGTGGACTACTGTCCCATGGCCCGGATGCTGTCACTCCTGCCCTGGAACCGCCGCTCACCCCTGACCCTGCGGCTGGTCCTGCGGACCTTCCTGCGGCCCCCGGTGCGCGGCAGCATCCTCGACCCCGCTTAGCGCCGACGACGCTGGGGCGCAGGGAGGCGCCCAGCGCCGCGATCCCTCGGCAGATGTGGGAAGTCCACTGCTATACTCGGGATCGTCCGACTTGAGGGGAGCCCAGTGACCGAGCCAGTGACCGAGCCACTGACCGAGCCCGTGCACCTGCTTGTCGTCGACGACGATGCCGACGTCCGCGACCTACTCGCTGATTACCTCTCGGGTCAGGGCTACGAGGTCCAGCTCGCCGCGAGCGCCTCGGCCGCGCGCGAGTGCCTCGATGCCCAGACACCCGACGTCGTGCTGCTCGACGTGGGCCTCCCCGGCGAGGACGGGCTGAGCCTCGCACGCCACATCCGAGAGCGCCTAGACATCGGCATCATCATGATATCCGGCGCCGGCGAGACCCTGGACCGCATCGTCGGGCTGGAGGTCGGGGCCGACGACTATGTCGCCAAGCCGTTCGATCCCAGGGAGCTGAAGGCGCGGCTCAAAAGCGTGCTGCGCCGCTACCAGCGCACCCCCCGGGGCGATCCGCCTGCCGCTCAGCATCAGACCCACATTGATCAGTCTGCGCCGGAGGAGGCACCGCGCCGCTGCTTGTCCATCGGCGCCTCGCTGCTGGACCTCGATAGCCGCCAGTTGTTCGCCGCGGGCGGTGAGGAGATCCCCCTGACCCGCATGGAGTTCGAGCTGCTGGAGGTCCTGGTCCAGCGTCCCAATCGGCCGCTGACGCGCGACCAGCTGCTCAATCTCACGCAGAACCGCGACTGGGACCCCTTTGACCGCAGCGTCGACATCCGCATCGCCCGGCTGCGGCGCAAGATCGAGCCGGACCCCGACAAGCCGCAATTCATTCGCACCGTCCGGGGCCTGGGCTACATGTATGTCCCGCGCCGTGGTTGACCGCGCCCCCCATTGGCATGGTCCAGCCCGACGGGCCCCTCGCCGCCGCTTTGTATCGGTTTGGTTTCAATTGCAAGCGGATGGTTTCAACGCCCTTGCCGCAACTGCCACGCTGCTAGACTGGCTCTAACGCCATGTCCGAGGCCAAGCCCGCGATGCCCACAGCCAGTCCTCTCTGGCGGCCCGACCCCAGGGCGGACGGCGCCGCCGCACGCACCGCCCTGGATCATGCCGCCGCGGCCGTCTCGAGCGTCGGTGAGGGTGATATCTTCGAGGTGCTGGTGCTGGGTGCCTCCCGCGCGTTGGGGGCGGACCTCGCTTTCGTCGGGGTCCTGGTGGAGGGCCGCCCCCACCTGATTCGTACCATCGCCGTGTGCGACCGCGGCCAGTTGTTGCCCAACTTCGAGTACGCGCTGCAAGGGACCCCCTGCGAAAACGTCATCGGCCAGCGTTTCCGCTTCTACGCGCAGGGCATCCAGGAAATTTTTCCCGATCCCCATGTCAAGGCGGTCGGGGGCGTCGGCTACGCGGCCATTCCGCTGTTCGATTCCAGCGGTCGCGCACGGGGCCTGATGGCCGTGGTCGATCGCAAGCCGCTGCGCGACCAGGCCCTCTACGAGTCCATCCTGCGTATCCTGTCCGTGCGTTCGGCCATCGAGCTGGAGCGGCGCACCGCCGATGAGGAGCGCCGCCGCTCCGAGGAGAGCTATCGCAGCATCTTCGAGGCAGCCGAGGATCCACTG
This sequence comes from Chromatiaceae bacterium, assembly GCA_041753195.1. Lineage (GTDB taxonomy): Bacteria > Pseudomonadota > Gammaproteobacteria > Chromatiales > Chromatiaceae > Thiodictyon. The sequence goes on along the minus strand of JBGSUY010000003.1, from coordinate 1,503 downwards.
TTCGTACACGACGCCGACAGCGGTGCCATCCTCGACGTCAACCCGAAGGCCTGCGACGTGTATGGCTACAGCCGCGAGGAGCTGCTCAGGGCCGACGTCGGCCAGCTCAGCTCCGGCGTTGCGCCTTACACGCTGGAGCACGCCGCCGCCCTGATCGTGCAGGCCAGGCGCGCCGGCCCAGTCCGCCTGGAGTGGCACAGGCGCAACAAGGACGGCAGCCTCCACTGGGACGAGGTCTACATCAAGCTGGTCAAGATCGGCGGCGCTGACCGCATCCTTGCCGTCACCCGCGAGATCACGGAGCGCAAGGCGCGCGAGGAGGAGCGCGTCCGTCTCGAGGGCCAGTTGCGCCAGGCCCAGAAGATGGAGGCGATCGGCCAGCTCACCGGCGGCATCGCCCACGACTTCAACAACATCCTCACGGGTACCCTGGGCTATCTCGCGATGGCCGAGGAGCAGTCAAGGCACTACGGCGACGCCAAGCTCGCCAAGTATCTGGAGCGGGCAGAGCGCTCCGGCCAGCGGGCCAAGGCACTGATCCAGGAGATGCTGACCTTCAGCCGCGGCCAGCGCGGCGAGCCCAGATCGGTGCAGCTCGGCCCTCGGCTCAAGGAGGCGATCAAGCTCCTGCAGTCGACCTTGCCCTCCAGCCTGGAGATCCGCACCCAGCTCGATGGCGAGGTGCCGAGCGTCCTGCTGGACCCCTTGCACCTCGAGCAGGTCCTGATGAACCTCTGCATCAACGCCCGCGACGCCATGCAGGGCAAGGGCACCCTCACGATCGCGCTCGGCACCGCGAGCTGCTCCGGCTGCGCCTGCAGCGCCTGTCACCAGAGCGTCTCGGGCTCCTTCGTCGAGCTCGCCGTCAGCGACAGCGGCCCCGGCATCGAGCCGCGGGTGCGCGAGCGCATGTTCGAGCCCTTCTACTCCACCAAAGAGGTCGGCAAGGGCAGCGGGATGGGTCTGGCCATGGTGCACGGCATCGTCCACGAGTACGGTGGCCATATCCGGGTGGAGAGCGAGCCCGGTGTGGGCGCCACCCTGCGGATCTGGCTTCCCGCGTGGTTCCCCGCGGGGGGGGACGAGGACGGGGCGTTAGCATCATTTCGGGGCGAGACGGCCCCGCAGGTGTCGCCTGGGCTCAGCGGTCGCGTCCTCCTCGCCGAGGACGAGGCCTCGGTGCGCGAGCTCATGGAGGATCTACTCGGTAGCTGGGGGCTGGTTGTGACCCTGGCGGAGAACGGCGCCGAGGCCTGCGAGCGTTTCGCCGCCGACCCAGAAGTCTTCGACCTGGTGGTGCTCGACCAGACGATGCCGCGCATGACCGGGCTGGAGGCCGCCGAGCAGATCAGCAAGCTCCGCCCGGACACCCCGATGATCCTCTACACGGGCCACAGCGAGCACCTCACCGAGGCCCGCATCGCCGCCGCCGGCATCCGCGCCCTGGCGCGCAAGCCGCTGGACATCCCCGCCTTCCGTTCGCTGGTCGAGGGGCTGCTACCC
>JBGSUY010000002.1:0-2249 GCA_041753195.1 Chromatiaceae bacterium | reverse complement strand
CTGGTTGTGCTGGTTGTGCTGGTTGTGCTGGTTGTGCTGGTTGTGCTGGTTGTGCTGGTTGTGCTGGTTGTGCTGGTTGTGCTGGTTGTGCTGGTTGTGCTGGTTGTGCTGGTTGTGCTGGTTGTGCTGGTTGTGCGTAATATATCTGTGTGAGATCTACGGGTCAATTCGGTACCTGATTAGCAATGAAGCCCAGCCGGACTCACGGATTGAGCCCCCGGGGGCGCAGCCTCGCCCTGGGCTACCCAGAGGAGATGCGCCATGGCCATGAATCGTGTTCAGTTCCAGCCGGACTTGTCGATGCCCGAGTTCCTGCGGCAGTTCGCCACCGAGGCGCAGTGCGAGGCGGCGCTCGAGCGGCTGCGTTGGCCGCAGGGCTTCCGCTGTCCCCACTGCGGGGAGAGCCGCCACTGCGGGGAGAGCCGCCACTGCGCGCTGCGCGTCGGGGCGCGCAAGATCTTCCAGTGCGGCGCCTGCCGAAAGCAGACCTCCCTGATCGCCGGGACGGTGTTTCAGGGGACCAAGCTGGCCCTGACGGTGCGGTACTTGGCCATCTATTTCATCAGCCAGGCCAAGACCGGCCTGTCGGCCCTGGCGCTGAAGCGCCTCCTGGGAGTCAGCTACCCGACCGCCTGGCTGATCCACCACAAGCACCTGCAGCCATGGCCGAGCGCGAGGAGCGCTACCTCCTCGGCGGCGAGGTCCAGGGGGACGACGCCTACCTCGGCGGCGAGCTCAGCGGCGGCACCCCCGGGCGCGGTTCGCAGATCAAGGTGCCGTTCCTGGCCGCGGTGTCGGTGGATGCCGATGGGCACCCGGTGCATGCCAAGCTGACCCCGGTGTCGGGGTTCACGCGCAAGGCGGTCGCCGCCTGGGCCAGCGCCCACCTGACTCCCGACAGCGTCGTCGTCTCCGACGGGCTGTCGTGCTTCAGTGGGGTTGGCGACGCGGGCTGCGTGCACCAGCCCGTGGTGGTCGGCAACCGCAAGCCCCGCGACTTGCCCGACTTCCTCTGGGTCAACACCGTCTTGGGGCTTCGTCAAGACCGGTCTCGCCGGGGCCTACCACGCCTTCGAGTTCGCCAAGTACGCCGAGCGCTACCTCGGCGCCATTGCCTACCGATTCAACAAGCGCTTCAAGCGGGACACGATTACGCAACGCCTGCTCGTCAGACGCGGCGACCATCGGGCCGCGTCTTGAGAACTGGTTGCGCCAAGCTGGGACTCCTTGCTAATCAGGACAGCGAATGCCGGATCGATTCGAACTCCCAGAGCTGGGCGGTGCTGTCCGGAGCGGCCGATGCCGAGCGCGCACGCATGGCCATGCAGGCCCTGGACGAGCGGCTGGTGCGCCGTGAGCACGGGTTGATCCAGCTACTCGATCCCCCCTTCGACCGGTCGGACCTGGACCCCGGCTACATCAAGGGCTATGTGCCGGGTGTGCGCGAGAACGGAGGCCAGTACACCCACGGCGCCATCTGGGCGGCAATGGCCTTCGCGGCCCTGGGCGACAGTCGGCGCGCCTGGGAGCTGACGACCATGATCAACCCGGCCAACCACGCAAAGACACCGGAGGCCGTCGCGACCTACAAGGTGGAGCCCTACGTCATGGCGGCGGACGTCTACGCGGTGGCGCCCCACATCGGCCGCGGCGGCTGGACCTGGTACACCGGCTCGGCCGGCTGGATGTACCGGCTCATCCTCGAATCCCTGCTGGGGCTGCGCCTCGCGGTGGATCGGCTGACTGTCGCACCCTGTCTGCCTGCCCACTGGCAAGGGCTGAAGATCCACTACCGTTACCGGGAGACGGTCTACCATATCGCCATCGCGCAAACCTTCACCGCTGGGGATGTCATGGGCGGCGTGACAGGCCTCCGCGTCGATGGTGTCGACCAGGAGGGTCACGCAATCGTCCTGGTCGATGATCGGCGCGAACATGCCGTCCAGGTCACCGTCTCCGGTCGACGTGCTGGTGGTCAGAGGTAAAGCAGAATCGCGAAATAGTGGCTGACGCTTCCGGCCAAGACGAACAGATGCCAGATGCCGTGGCACCAGGGCCACCGGGAATCCAGCGCATAGAAGATGACGCCAACGGTGTAGAAGAGGCCGCCGGCCACCAGGAGTTGGAAGCCCGGCGGGGGTAGGGCAGCGATGATGGGATCGAGTGCGAGCACGATCAGCCAGCCCATGGTCAGATAGATGACCACGGACAGGATGCGCCCGCCCTCGCCGCGCAGCGTATCGATGAGG
>JBGSUY010000001.1:0-2424 GCA_041753195.1 Chromatiaceae bacterium | reverse complement strand
GCGCGGCGCTGATGGAGCGCCTGTCGCCGGCCCCCGGCGCCTGGTTGGTGGAGCTCGGCGCCGGCACCGGTCGTAACCTGGATTTTCTCGGTGAGCGGCTGGGCAGCCTGGGGCGGGTCGAGCTGGTGGACCTGTGCCCGGCCCTGCTGGAGCAGGCGCATCGACGCACCCGCACCCTCTCCAACGTACGTGTGATCGAAGGGGATGCAGTGAGCTACCGACCGGAGCGGCCGGTGGACTGCGTCTATTTCTCTTACTCGCTCACCATGATCCCGGACTGGCAGGGGGCGCTCGACAACGCCCTGGCCATGCTCAGGCCCGGCGGTCGCCTTGGGGTGGTTGACTTCTACGTCTCGGAGCGGGCGCCTGAGCCCGGGCTCATCCGTCACGGACCGCTGACCCGCTGGTTCTGGCCCCGATGGTTCGGCCACGATGGCGTCCATCCGAACCCCGCCCATCTTCCCACCCTCAGACGTTTGTTGGCGGACCATGGTGTGACCGAGCACCGGGCGCCGGTCCCCTATTTGGCGGGGCTGCGCGTCCCCTACTACTGCTTCGTCGGGTGCCGGACCTGAGGTCTGGAGCCTTGCGCCAAACGACAGGGGCCGACTCGCAGGGGCCGCTCGGAAGGTGGTGGGGTTGTCGCTCGGTGCGGGGACGGCGCGCCACCCGGTGCAACAGTTCCGTAGCCTGACGATCACGGAATCTTCAAGATCCCCTTGTATCGTGGCGCGATGCCACGGGTTCGCACGCTCTTTCTGTCCGATATCCACCTCGGCACTCGGGCCTGCCAGGCCGAGCGCCTCCTCGATTTCCTGCGCGAGCACCCGTCTGAGCAGACCTATCTGATCGGCGACATCGTCGATTTCTGGGCCATGCACCGCGGGGTCTGCTGGACCTCGGCACAGAACACGGTCGTCCAGAAGCTCCTGCGGCGCGCCCGGCATGGCGAGCGGATCGTCTTCATCCCGGGTAACCACGACGAGGCCCTGCGCGATTACCTGGACGTCTCCTTTGGAGACATCGAGGTGCGCGAGGAGGCGATCCATGAAACCCTGGACGGCAGGCGCCTCTTACTGGTCCATGGAGACGCCTTCGACCAGGTCACGCGTCACCACCGTTGGGTGGCTGTGCTCGGCGACGTTGCCTACAACCAGTTGGTTCGTCTCAACCTGTGGCTGTCGTGGCTTAGACGTTCACTCGGTATCGCGGGCTACTGGTCGCTCGCGGGCTATGCCAAGCGTAAGGTCAAGACCGCCCTGAGCTTCATCTTCGATTTCGAGGATTCAGCGGTCCACCACGCCCGCGAGCGCGGCCTGGACGGCATCGTCTGCGGCCACATCCATTGGGCGGCGATCAAGCAGATCGACGGTCTCCTCTACGCCAATTGCGGCGACTGGGTGGATTCCTGCTCAGCGATCATCGAGCACCTCGATGGTCGGTTGGAGCTAGTGGTCTGGGACGGCAGTCCGGCGTCCGCGACGCAAGAGGAAGAGGCGGCCGGGACTTTCGCGAGTGAGGTGGCGCCCAGCGAAACCGCGCCTGCCGATGCCGTTGCTGATTACCGGTGAGGGGCCGGCAGTGGCCGCCACGCTCGCGGCAGGCATCCGACCGGTGCCCAGGCACCGTTCGGCCAAGGCATCGCGCCCTCGCGCCAAGGCAGTCCAGGCCTGAGTCGGGGCATCGATGCTGACCATCGATGTCGTCAGCGAGACCGCCCCACCCGAGGTCAATGGGGTTGCAATGACCATCGGTCGTCTCGTGGAGGGGCTGCGGACGCGGGGTCATCGGGTCACCCTGGTACGGCCGCGGCGCTCTTCCGGCGATCCGGTCGGGGACGACATCACCGTTCGTGGCCTGTGTCTGCCGGGTTACCCGGAGGTCCGGATCGGGCTTCCGGCCGGCGCCTTCCTGCGTCGTCGTTGGCGAGCCCAGCGGCCCGATGTGGTGCACGTCGTAACCGAGGGACCACTCGGCTGGTCGGCCGTCCGCTCCGCTCACCGCCTCGGGATACCCACCACCTCCGGCTTTCACACCAACTTCGACCGCTACAGCATCCATTACGGCCTCGGCTGGCTGCGCCCCCTGATCGCCGCCTATCTGCGGGGCCTGCACCGGCAGACCGGGGCGACCCTGGTCCCCACCGCCGCCCTAGCTGCCGAGCTGGCAGGGGAGGGGATCCCCGGGGTGCGCGTCGTCGGGCGTGGCGTGGACACGGACCTGTTCAGTCCCGGCCGGCGCTCCGCCGAGCTGCGAGCCGCTTGGGGCGTCGGGGAGCAGGATCTTGTTTGCCTCTACGTGGGACGGCTGGCGGCCGAGAAGAACCTGAGCCTGGTCGTGCGCACCTTCGTCGCCCTCCTGGGTGACCAGCCATCAGCGCGGCTGCTCTGGGTCGGGGACGGGCCATCCCGCGGGTGGCTGACC